>JBOGLL010000074.1:0-18099 GCA_050746065.1 Terriglobales bacterium
GTGCGCAGGTGCACTACCGCAGCCCCGCAGGTGAACGGCCCGATGAATCCCACCATGAAGTCAATGGCGTGGTTGGTGGGGAGGATGCTCAGATAGCGCACGCCCGGCCAGAAGGGATAGAGCGAGGTGAGTGACACGCACTGTTCGAGATAATTTTCATGCGTGAGCACGCAGCCCTTCGGACGCCCTCCGGTCCCGGAGGAATACACGATGCAGGCCATGTCCGAGCGCTGGCGGGGAACGAACGCGGGCTCGCTGGCATACTTCTTTGCGTCGGCAGCTTCCTCCCAGCGCTGCGCACCACTAAGGTCAGCGTTGGGCGGCGCTTCCGTCACCAGCACGCTGCGGACACGCCGCGCGCCAAAGTTTTCCGCCTGCATCGTCGCTTGCATCTGGGCCCGCCACAGGTGGTACTCCACCACCAGCACCTCAGCGTGTGAGTGGGCGAGCAGTTCCAGTTGCTCTTGTCCGGTGAGCTTGAAGTCGAGAGGCACCAGCACTCCGCCGCGGTAGAAGATGGCGTAGGCCGAGATGAGCCATTTGGACTGATTGGTCATGCAGATGGCGGCGCGGCTGCCCGCGCCGAATCCCATGCCTTCCAGGAAGCAGGCCAGCGGCAGAGCACGCTGCTTGAAGTCGCGATAGGTAAGGCGGCAGTTCTCGCGCTCACGGTCGGCCTCGATCAGGCAGACTTCGTCCGGCCAGCGCTCCAGGGCATCGCGGAGAGCCGCGCCCAGGCAGGAGTACCGTGCTAGGTCAAGCATTTCTTAGCCACAGAGGCACAGAGACACAGAGAAGAAATAGTAGATTACAAGACAAACCTACGGATGCCGTCTCGCAGGAGCCGAGAATTGAAATTGATCAGAAGCCCAATCCTCTTGCCGGTGGCCCGGAGATAGGTAAGAACCTGTGCCTCGAAAACGGGATCCCAGCGCTCTACGCTCTTGATTTCGAGCACGACGGCGTTTTCGACCATGAAATCAAGCCGGTACTCTCCAACCGGCTTACCTTTATACAGAACCGGGAAGGCGACTTGTCGCAGGAATTTCAGGTCCTGCAACTCGAATTCGACCGCCAGGGCCGCTTCGTACGTAGATTCCAGAAGCCCTGGTCCGAGTCCCCGGTGAACTTCGATGGCGCAGCCGATGATGCTCGCGGTTAGGGGGTCTCGTTCCTCAGCCGCTGGCGCAGGTAAGGACATGACGGCTGTAGTTTAAACACACATTGGCCTCTTCCCAGAAATTCTCTGTGTCTCTGTGCCTCTGTGGCGAAAATCAAAGCCTGGACTGGATCCGCTGGGCCAGGGTGCGGAAGTCGGTTACGCCCTGGACTTCGTAGTCCGGCATTTCGATGCGAAAGTGGTTCTCGAGGCGGGTGAGGAGTTCCAAGGCCTGCAGGCTGTCGATGCCCAGCTTCTTGTAGAAGTCGTCGTCGGGCGAGAGCTGCTCGCGCGGCACTTTGAAGTGGGTGGCGGCGAGGGTAAGGATTTCGTCGAGGGTGCGGTCCGCCGTGGGCATGACGTTATTCTACCTGCAGGTACGCTATTGAACCGTTGGCTGGGGAAGCTGGATGACTACGTCCACCACCACCTTCCATCCCGCGTTCTGGCGACGCCAGATGCGCATGTAGCTGCCGGGCATGGGCGACACGCCTTGTACATTGCCGGGAAGGAATTCGGTGACGCCATAGGTCACACCCAGATCGCCGGACTGTGCCACTTCGCCTCCCGACGGCTTCCAGGTGAGGCGTCCTGTAGAACCGCTGAGTGCGGCGCGCATGGCCGGTTTGCCGGTCTTGGGGAATTCACCCATCCGGTAGTGACGAATGTCATCGGCAGCGTAGGCCTCGTAGGTGGCCAGAACTCCCTGGTCGCCTGAAAGGTCGGAGAAGGCGGTGTCGGCGCCGAGCAGGGAGGCGCGCGCGCCTTCCGCATCTGCCTTCGCGGAGGAAGGACTTGCCGCGGGCGGAGAGATCACGTCTGCGGGCAGCCCTTCGGGCCGGGGATGGACGATGCCCAGGTCAATCACCACGCGCCATTTGCCGTTCGCCTGTTTCTTCCACACGGAAATATAGTGTCCATGGCCTACGGTGTCACTCTCCAGCGGCCGGTATTCATAGGGACCGGTGGTGTAGCCCATGTCGCCGGCGGCGGAGACCTCGGCAAAAATCGGAGTCCAGGTCAGCTTGCCCCGGTCTTCCGGCTGATCGGTCATGTACTGGCGGCCGTTCACTGGATTCGGGCGGAAGAGGATGGCGTTGGCGGCGAGATACGTGAGGAATGCTTCGCGGATCCCTTTCTTCTCGGAGGTCTTCGAGAACTCGCGCTCCGCCTCCACCAGCGACTTCAGGTCGCCACGCAATTCCGGAGGAGCTCCGGTAAGCGGCAGCGCCAGGGCCAGCAAGGCAGTGAGGGTCGCGATCCGCTGCGTCACAGGATGGTGTTTGCAGCTCATGGCAAGTAGGGCTGCACCTCAGTGCTCTCGACGAACCGGCGCAGGCCGGCCTCCACGGCCGGCTCGCGGAACAATCGGCAGAAAATCTCGATCTCGTCGCGCAGCTCGTCGTAAGGAATGGGTTTGATGAACTTTTTGGCCGCGATGCTGGTGCGCCGGTCTAACTTCTTTACCTGTGCGGCGGTAGAGTGCGCCACGCGCAGGGCTTCACCTTCCGCCACAACTTGGCTCACCAGTCCTACGGACTGGGCTTTGGACGCATTGATGCTGCGCCCGGTGAGCAGCAGGTCGCGCACCACGGCGTTGCCCAGGTCGCGCTTCAGACGGGGGATTCCGCCGAATCCGGGGATGAGTCCCAGGCGGAGTTCGGGAAAGCAGAAGCGGGCCATTTTGTCGGCGACGATGAGGTCGCAAGTCAAAGCCAGCTCGAAGCCGCCGCCGAAAGTGACGCCATGGACGGCAGCGATGGTGGTGAGAGGCGAAGCATCAATGGTGTTCATCACGTGGTGGATGCGCTGGAGGAAATCGCGCAACAGCCGCGTGCGCTCAGGCCCGGTCACGTCTTGCGAACGGAAGTAGAGTTCCCGCAGGTCTGCGCCGGCACTGAACCCCGGCTTCATGGTGCTGTGGATGACGAGCGCAGAGGCCGCACCCGTGGCCGCGACGTCCTTCAGGGCCGAAGTGAATCCCTCCAACTCTCCCAGGGTGGCGGACCCGATCTCGTTGCAGGGCTCGCGATGCAGCTCGAGTTCGACGACACCGTCGTCGAGCCGGAAGGAGAGCGTCTTGCCGTTGTACGTGACCATGCCTAGGTGCCGACGATTTGGTTCAGGCCTTCCACTAACCGGTCGAGTTCCTCGGGCGAAACCCGGCCCATCCGTCTTCCCAGTCGCTCTAATGAAAGCGTCCGTATCTGGCTTATTTTCGCCCAGGAACGCTTAGGTAACTTCAAGCTGGCCAACTCCAAGGCGAGCGGAAATCCTACCCGCGGTGGCTGGCCGGTGAGGGCCATGGCAATGACTGTACCCGAGCGCTCATTAAAGACGTCATGGCTGAGTATGACAACTGGTCGCAGGCCGGCCTGCTCCCGGCCCAGGGTCGGGTTCAAGTCCGCCCAGAGAACGTCGCCTCTCAGTATTCGGGCCATTTTTCGAGTTCATGCTCCATTCCTTCTTCCGCCATTCGCTGCTCCAGCTTGGGATCCAGCTTGGCACACTCCCGGGCCAATTGTGTGCGGTCCAGGCGATCCAGCTTGTCTCGGACTGCTTCTTGAATGGCCCGGCTGCGGCTGCGGAAAGCGTGCCTGTCCGTGGCCTGATCCAACCGGCGCAGAAGGTCTTCGTCTATCGTGATGGCGATTTTCGCTGTCTTCATGAGTATGACATATTATCATACCCGTTACCGGCGGGCAATAACATGGAAATGCGCCCGGCGCCGCATCGTTCAGATTCGGCTCCACCCAAAACGTGGTGGCAACCGCGGCGGAGCCACCTGGAACTAGCCGCTGGCGCGCAGCACCGGCAGCGCGGGGGAAATCACGAACCTCAGCTTGCGGTGGGCGCTGCGCAGGGCATTCTCCACGAACTCGGGCGAATCGCCGCGCGCAAAGATGAATCCCAAGTAGCTCGATCCTTCGGGCAGCGCCACCAGCTTGTGATCCGGCTTGGCGGTGATGGTCACGTCCTCGACGCCGGGCGTGGCCCGCGCCTCTTCCACGCCTTCGGCATGGCGGAAGATACCTTCCTCGGGGATGGGAATCATCATCACGCCTGAGGCCGAGGTTTCGCGGCGGACCTTCTCAACGCTGGCTCCGAGAGCCAGACAGATGACCAGCTCTTCCAATGAAATCAGGTCGGCTGAGCCCGGCGCCTGAAAGCGCAGCGCGCGCGCACACAGTCCGCCGATGGGCCGGGCGGCCACCTCGAGCAGCCAGGCGCCCTCCGAGTTGATGCGCATCTCAGCGTGCAGCGGCCCGTGTTTCAGGCCGATGGCCTCAACCGCCCTGGACAGCGCGTCTTTCATCTCCTGTTGCTCATCGTCCGGAAGTCGTGAGGGAGTGACGTAGATGGTTTCCTCGAAGAATGGCCCGATGAGCGGGTCGGGCTTGTCGAAAATGGCCAGTATCTGCAGCCGCCCTCGATCCACCACGGCTTCGACCGCCACTTCCTCGCCTTCGATGTACGCCTCAACCTGCAGGAACTCGCTGGCTGCCTCGCGCAGCACCTGGACGTCCGGACTGCGGAGCAGGTTGCGGATGCGGCCGAATGCGGCCACGAACTGCTCCGGGTCGTCGGCGCGGATGACGCCGCGGCTGCCCGAAAGCGCCAGCGGCTTGAGCACGCAGGGGAATCCGACGGTGACGTCGCCGGAAGCTAACAATCGTTCGGGATCGCTCTCGAGCGAGAAGTGCTGGAAGCGGGGCGCGCGCAGGCCGGCAGTCCGCAGACGCTCGCGAAAGAGAAACTTGTCGCGGCAGATGTCCGTGGCAAGC
The DNA here is from genome assembly GCA_050746065.1 of Terriglobales bacterium. Classification (GTDB taxonomy): domain Bacteria; phylum Acidobacteriota; class Terriglobia; order Terriglobales; family Acidobacteriaceae; genus CAZXVY01. The sequence goes on from JBOGLL010000074.1 coordinate 4,945, forward strand.
GGCGGATGACCTGCCAGACCGAGGTCGCGGCAGGCGCGCGCCGCCGTGGGTGTGGGGCGGTCGCCCACGGAAACAATGGCGTCCACACGGCTGGCCTGCGCGTATTCGACGATCTGCCGGGCGGAGCCTTCCGCGTCCTCAAAATGCAGGGGCAGCGCTCCATCCTGCCAGGGATCCTCGAGCACGTGGCAACGGTCCGTGCCCAGAGCTACGGCGAGCCCGAGCTTGCGCGCGGCCTCGACGAAGGAGCGCATCTGATATCCGGTGGTGGTCGAAAGCAGAAGCAACCGCTGCGGTTCCCGGGTCATGTATTCAAATATACGGAATGTGCTCGCTATGCTCTCTAACAGAGCTTCTATAAAGTACCCGGTCGCGGTCGGGCTGGGAAGTGGCGGCGAGTTGCGGAATGTAGATTTGAGTCTCTACTCAGGTATAGGGTTTACCATTCGCCATGCGAATTGGAGAACTCGCCAAACGTTCTGGCATCACCGTACAAGCGATACGATTCTACGAGCGGGAGCGACTGCTACCTAAGCCGGCCAGGACTGATTCCGGCTACCGTATTTACCACCCAACACACCTGGAACGCTTGCACTTTATTCAACGCGCAAAGGCGCTGGGATTTTCTCTGGCCGAAATTGGGCGAGTACTGGAACTACGGGACAACGACAAGGCTCCATGTAGCGAGGTGATTGAAATCGCCAAGTCCCACCTTCGGCAGGTGGACACAGAATTGGCGCGCCTGAAGGCGTACCGTAGCCGGCTGTCTCGCGCCTTGCATTCCTGGACTACTGGCTTCGAGTGCGCCTCCGGTTCCGCCGTCTGTTCCCTCATCGAGGGGGCTGAAAAGAAATCGAAGCGGGACACTTGACTCTCTACCTTGGTACAGGGTGCAATCTGATTGTCGAAAGGAGAAACTTCCGTGAAGAAATTTCTTACCGTAGTCACTGTGTTGGTCGTTGCCGTGGCAGCAAAGGCCGCGACACTTGCTGGAGCGACTGCGGCCAATGGCTGCTGCCCGTTCTGCAAGTAAGCTGACGCAGAAGATTAAGCCCGCCTGCCTGGCGGGCTTTTTCTTTGTTGCTTCCCCTTTTTTGCGGTTTTACCGTCAGGAACTCCGTTCATCGTTCCGCAGTCACGCGGTCGCAAGGAGTGCCGTGTGGCAGCGGCTCCTCGGCCATCGTGCGGCGCTTTTGATAGAGTAGAAAGCGTCTCTTTCCGCCTCATTCGCCGTACACTCGAGGTTTCATGGCCACCCAACCTGCCCCTGCTGTGAAGGCACGCGCCGAAGACCGCGAGCGCGTCTTTGACTCCTTCCGCCGATGGGGCTACCTGGAAGCCGACCTCGACCCGCTGAAGCACTTTCCGCCGCAGCCGCATCCCGAACTGGAGATCAGCGGCGAAGCCGCAAAGCGGGCCCGGAAGATCTACTGCAGCAGCATCGGCGCGGAATTCATGCACCTGCCCGAGCCGGAACGCCGGCACTGGATCCAAGAGCGCCTGGAAGCGCCAGCGCCGAAGGAAGACCAGGCGCGCATTCTGGAACGCATCCTGGGTGCGGACGTCTTCGAGCAGGTGCTGCAGACGCGGTATCTGGGCACCAAGCGCTATTCGCTCGAAGGCAACACTTCACTCATCCCGCTGCTCGACGAAATGCTCGACGCTGCCGCCGCATCCGGCGCTCAGGAGGCCGTGCTGGCCATGAGTCATCGCGGACGCCTCAACGTCCTGCTCTACGTAGCCGGCAAGTCGGCCATCGACCTGTTCGCGGGCTTCGAGGACGTGGACCCACGCAGCGTCCTGGGCGGGGGCGATGTGAAATATCACCTGGGGGCGCGCGGCGTGATCGAGACGCGGCATGGCCAGGTGGACGTCCACCTAGTCTCGAATCCCAGCCACCTCGAGGCGGTTGACCCGGTGGCGGTGGGACGCGTGTATGCCAAACAGCGCCGTCGCGGTGGCGACGCATACAAGCAGGTGGTGCCCATCCTGATGCATGGCGATGCCGCCTTTGCCGGGCAGGGGATCGTGGCCGAGACCATGACCTTTGCCGGGGTGGGCGGATTCAACGTGGGCGGGACCGTGCACGTGATCGTGAACAACCTGATCGGATTCACCACGTCGCCGCACGAGCTGCACTCGACGCGCTTCTCGGCAGACGCCGGCAAGCGGCTTGCCATCCCCATTTTTCACGTCAATGCCGAGGACCCCGATGCCGTGGTGCGCGTGGGCCGCATGGCCATGGAATACCGCTACCAGTTCGGCACCGACGTAGTGGTGGACCTGATCGGCTACCGTCGCCATGGCCACAGCGAGGTGGATGACCCCACCATCACGCAGCCGCGGCTTTATCGCAAGATCAAGGACCACCCGCCGCTGGGCCAGGCGTACGCACAGAAGATCGGAGCGGATGCGGTGGCCGTGGCGGCCAGAATCCGCACGGAACTGGAAGAGGCGCAGAAGCAGGCGGGCCAGCTCAAGGAGAAACCCAAACTCTTCACCCTACCTTCGTACTGGGAGCCGTACTCCGGCGGACGCTACGAAGCATCACTCGAAGTGGATACCGGCGTTCCAGCAGAAGAATTGCGCGACGCGTCAGAGAAGATCACCTTGTATCCGCCGGGCTTCGCCATCCATCCAAAAGTGCAAAAGCTGCTGGAGCAGCGCGCCGAGATGGGGCGCGGCCAGCGCGCGCTCGACTACGGCATGGCCGAAGCACTGGCCTTCGGCACGTTGCTGCGCGAAGGGATTCCCGTCCGCTTGAGCGGAGAGGACACCCGCCGCGGCACTTTCAATCAGCGACATTCTGTCCTGATCGATACGGAAAACGAAACCGAGTACATCCCGCTGGAGCATCTGGCGTCCGATCAGGAATGGTTCGAAGTGTGGAACTCGGTCCTGTCGGAAATGGGGGTGATGGGCTTCGAGTACGGGTTCAGCCGCGATTATCCCGAAGCTCTGGTGCTGTGGGAGGCGCAATTCGGAGACTTCGCCAACACCGGGCAGGTGATCATCGATCAGTTCATCAGCGCGGGCGAGGACAAATGGGGCCTGAACTCCGGCCTGGTGCTGCTCCTGCCGCACGGCTACGAAGGCCAGGGCCCGGAGCACTCCAGCGCGCGCATCGAACGCTTTCTCCAACTCGCTGCCGAGGACAACCTGCAGGTCTCCCAGCCTTCGAACGCGGCCCAGTATTTCCACCTGCTCAGGCGGCAGGCGCTGCGCAAGTGGCGCAAACCGCTCATCGTGTTCACACCCAAGAGCATGCTGCGCCACCCGGATGCGACGTCGCCGCTCGCCGACCTTTCGCGTCCGCGCTTCCTCAACGTGATCCCGGATGCGGAAATCGCTAATGCCACGCGCCTGTTGCTGTGTACGGGCAAGATCGGGCACGAGCTGCGACGCGAACGCAAGCAGCGCAAGGACGAGCAGACGGCCATCGTCTTCGTCGAGCAGCTCTATCCGTTTCCGCAGGACGAACTGGCCGCAGAACTGGCGCGGCATCCCCGGGCCAAGGTGGTGGTTTGGGTCCAGGAGGAACCGGCCAACATGGGCGCTCTTGCCTACATACTGCCGCGGCTCACGCGCTTGTGCCGCGACCGTCACATCCGCACCGTGAAGCGCACGGCCAGCGCCTCGCCCGCAACCGGCTCCGCCAAGGCCCACGAACTGGAACAGAAGACGCTGCTTACTCTCGCCTTCACGACGTAGCGTGGCGCGGCCGCCCTCGGCCGCGATACACTCCGCGCTCCGTGCCCCAACCCGCCCAACTCGTGCGCGCCATTGGTCGCTGGAGCCTGGTGGCGCTGGTGCTGAATTCCATCATCGGCAGTGGTGTGTTCGGGCTGCCCTCAGTGACAGCCAAGTACCTGGGCACGGCCAGCCCGTGGGCCTACTTGATCGCGGCTGCGGGCATGGCCGCCATCATGGCTTGCTTTGCGGAAGTGGCGTCGCGCTTTCACGAAGCGGGTGGGCCGTATCTCTACGCGCAGGCGGCCTTCGGGCGATTTGCCGGAATCCAGATGGGATGGCTGGCATGGCTGGTGCGCATTACCGCCCTTGCCGCTAACGCCAACCTGTTCGTGGTCTATCTCGCGGAGTTCTGGCCGCAGGCGGAGTCGCCGTATGCACGCGCGCTGGTGCTGGCGCTGGTGCTGGGGGTACACGCTGCGGTGAACTACATCGGCGTGGGCGCCGCGGCCGGCCAGAGCAACCTGTTCATCATCGCCAAGCTGGGTGTGCTGGCGATTTTCATCGCGGCGGGAGCGATTTTTCTCTTGGCAACGCGGGGAAGCCCCGCACCGGCGCAGCTCTCCGCTGTGGGCGGCGCCGGTGGGTGGCTGGAAGCCGTGCTGCTGCTGGTGTATGCCTACGGCGGATTCGAGGCTGCGCTGATTCCCATGGCCGAAGCCAAAGATCCACAACGCGATGCGCCGTTCGCGCTGTTCATCGCGCTCACCGCATGCACGCTTGTCTACACGTCGATCCAGCTCGTGGTGCTGGGCACTCTGGAAAACGCTGCCGCCAGTTCGCGCCCGCTGGCCGATGCGGCGCGAGCTTTCCTGGGAGAAAATGGCGCGTCGCTGGTGGCACTCGCGGCATTGTTTTCCCTTTACGGATATATGGCCTCGGCCATGTTGAACGCGCCCCGGCTCACGTTTGCCTTGGCCGAGCGTGGAGACTTCCCGGCTTTCTTTGCGGCCATCCATCCACGGTTCCACACACCGTACATTTCCATCGCCGTGTTTTACGCGCTGGTGCTGGCCTTGGCAGTGGCGGGCAGCTTCGAGTGGAATGCGACGCTTTCTGCGGTTGCGCGTTTGTTCACCTACGGCGCCGTTTGCCTGGCGTTGCTGCGACTACGCAAGTCCGAAACGACGCCGCCTGTCTTCCGATTGCCCGCCGCAGCGGCGGTGGTGACGGTGGCCATCGCATTTTGCGTGGTTGTTGCCAGTCGCATGGGCAGACTGGAACTGAAGATCATGTTGGTCACGGCGGCCATCGCGCTGATCAACTGGCTGTTTGTGCGCCGGCGACCGCAGCCCGAGCGTTCAGCCTGATCGGCACGATGTGATACGCTGCGCCGCCATGAGACGCTTGGTTATTATTCTCTTCGTTTTGGCCGCGCTGCCGGTTGTGGGGCAGAACTCACCCGAATCCAAAGCAGCCCTCGAGAAGACGGTCCGCGACTACATCGGCCTCTACCGCACCGAAACCCTGGAGGAGTGGAAGAAGCTCTTCCACCCGCAACTTACCGTGGTGTTCCCCGCGGAGAAAGGGACGGTCGTGGTGCGCGACCTGGAACAGTTTTACGGCGCCCAGGCCAATTACCTGCCGAAGCGGAAGTCGGTGAGCGAGCGCCTGGAGAACCTGCGCATCGAGGAAGGCCGCCGCATCGCTCGTGTGACCGCAGATTTCGTCTTCGTGGACGAAAACGTGGAATCGCGCGGCAAGCTGGGGCTGCATCTGGTGGAAGGCAGTGAGGGATGGAAGATCGTGGCGATCGTGTTCTCCTATGACCAGCCAGAGTCGGACTCCCCGTAGGGATGGAACACCCCGCCGTAGGCTTGAAAGCAGTACCCGGGTATTGTAGGCTTGCGCCGCATTGAAGCAAGGGAGTAGCTATTCCCTTGCGGGGCCCAAACTGATTCCGGAGGGTCTGCACAGATGCCGATCTCCGTCAGGTGTGGCTGTGGCGCCTCCTATGAACTGAAGGACGAGTTTGCCGGTCGCACCCTCCGCTGTTCTGCCTGTAACGCTGAGCTTCATGTGGGACGGCCTGTCCCACCACGAGTTCAACCTCAGGCCGACCCTGTTTTTGACCGCGACAAGTTCCTCCTCCGCCAAAAGCACCTCTCAATCTCGGAAAAATATGTCGTGAGCGATGATCAGGGCCAGACGCTGGTCTTTGTGCAACGCCCGGCAAAACTCCTTCGCAACCTGCTTGCCGTGTTCGTTGCCATCCTTGTGAGCATCGTGTGGGTCGCACTGTGGCTGTTTCTGGCCACGGCGGTGGAGAAAACGCTTGGCGAGACCACGTCCCAAGTCATTGCCGCAATCGGCTTCTTGGGATGGTTGCCGGTTGTGTTTGTCGTGGGCATCGCCGTTTCCGCCAAGCGCCACGTTACGTTTTATCGGGATGAGAGCCGGGCCCAGAAGCTGCTCGAGGTGCTGCAGGACAAGAAATTCTATTTTCTGACTGCCAGCTATACGGTGCTCGACGCGCACGGGCAGCCGCTCGCGCGATTGCGCAAGAATTACCTCTACGACATCTTTCGAAAGCGGTGGTACTGCGACGCACCGAGCGGCCTGCCTCTCTGCACGGCCATGGAAGACTCGATCCTGTTGTCCCTGCTGCGCCGTGCCTTGGGGTCGTTTTTCGGATTGCTACGCACCAACTTCATTCTGGTGCGCGGCGATCATATCCTGGGTGAATTCAACCGAAAGTTCACCATACTCGACCGTTACGTCCTCGATCTGTCAGCCGATTCGAACCGTACCTTTGACCGTCGCGTTGCGCTTGCCATGGGAGTGATGCTCGATACCGGAGAACGTCGCTGACCATGAGCCCCCAGGCGAGCGGACCGCACGACACGCCGATGTCGGTTACTCCCGCCGCAGCTTCCGAAGCCCCCGCGATCACCGAAGACATGCTGGCTCCACCCGCGCCCGGCGCCAAGTTTCGGAGGGGCGTGGACTTCGAGAAGGGCATGGCGCTGCTTCCTGTTCTGACGCTGGTGCTGATCGTTGCCAATGTGCTGATTTTCACAATCACCCTCTTTCGCGGAGCACTGGAGAGCGTTGAGGGCATTCTGCTGGCGGGAGCGCTTGCCAAGGATGCAGTGCTGGCCGGCGAAATCTGGCGGCCTGTCACCGCCATGTTTCTTCATGCCAGCTTTGGTCACTTGGTCGGCAATGTCATTGCGCTCTATATCCTGGGAATCGCGTGTGAGCACGCGTATGGCCTAGCAAAGTTCGGCGTTCTCTATTTTCTGGCGGGTCTTGGAGGTGCAGTGCTGAGCCTGGCTTTCGCTACGGACCCCTCCGTGGGGGCTTCCGGTGCCATTTTCGGCTTGATGGGCGCAGGAATTGTCTTCTTCCGGAAGTACGGTCATCACTTCTTTCTGCGCGACAACCGCGTCGGCGTAGTCCTGCTGGTCTGGGCGGCCTACTCGATCCTGACTGCCTTTTGGGAGCCTTACATCGATAACGCGGCACACATTGGCGGCCTTGTGACTGGCGCTGCCCTGGCATGGCTGATGCGTCCAGTCTTGATCGAACGTATGCAACTCAGCAACTGATGGCCTTTCTCCTGGAATCTCGACGACTGCGTGACAGCCTCGCGCGGGGCTTGGCCAGCGTACTCGTTGCCCTCCCCCTCCTGGCCCAACGCGAGGCGGTGTTGCCGCAGGTTGCGCAGCCGCACTCCTACTACTGGCGGGAGATGTACTTGCCGCAACTCACCACGGGGCCGGGCTCGGTGGCGTGGACACGTGACTCGCAGTCCGTCGTGTATTCCATGGGAGGAACGCTGTGGCGGCAAGCGCTGGATTCCGGCGAGGCCGAGGAACTCACGGCCGACACGGGTTACGACTACCAACCGGACGTTTCCCCCGACGAGCGCTGGGTGGTGTACGCGAAATATGACGGCAAGGCCATCGAACTGTGGCTGCTGAGCCTGGAGAGCGGGCAGACCCGGCCCATCACCCGCGGCGGCCATGTGAATGTGGAGCCGCGCTGGTCGCCCGACGGAGGGCGCATTGCCTACGTCTCCACCGCCTTCAACGGACGCTTCCACATCTTCGTGATGGAGATGGCAAACGGTGAACCGGGGACGAGCACGCGGCTCACCGGCGAGACCCGCACCGACCTGCCGCCGCGCTATTACTACGGCCCCGTGGACCACGAGATCAGCCCCACCTGGTCACCCGACGGCCGGGAACTGGTTTTCGTTTCGAACCGTGGACATCTCTACGGTACCGGCGGCTTCTGGCGGATGAAGGCGGAGCCCGGCGCCGAACCTCGCGAGATCTACAAGGAAGAAACCACGTGGAGGGCACGCCCCGATTGGTCCCCCGACGGCAAGCGCGTGCTGTACAGCTCCTACCACGGACGCCAATGGCACCAGCTCTGGCTGACGACGGCGGACGGCGGCGATCCGTTTCCCATTTCCTACGGCGAATACGACAACACCTTGGCACGCTGGTCGCCTGACGGCAAGCGCATCGCGTTCATCTCCAACCGCGACGGCAACACCTCGCTGTGGATCCAGGATGCGCTGAGCGGACACCAGTGGCAACCCGCTGCTCGCAAGCGCAAGTACCGGAAGCCGATGGGACGTCTGCGCATCACCGTGCTCGATGCTACTGGGCGGCCCACTGCCGCTCGGGTCTCCGTGACCGATGCTGGCGGCCTCGCCTACGCGCCTGACGACGCCTGGATGCATGCCGACGACGGCTTCACGCGTTCCGAGCGCAGCATGGAAGCACATTACTTCCACACCGGCGGCGTCTCCGAGCTCGCTGTGCCCGCAGGTCGAGTGAACGTCGAGGTGATGAAGGGATTTGAGTATCGCTTCGAGCAGCGTGAAGCGAAAATCGCTGTTGACGCGACCGCGCGAGTCAACGTTCGTCTTCGCTCGTTGCCACCCCTGCCCGGAGGCCGCTGGGCGAGTGGCGACCTGCACGTGCACATGAACTACGCCGGCTCCTATCGCAACAATCCCGCGCGCATGGTAGTGCAGGCGCGCGCCGAGAACCTGAACGTGGTGCACAACCTTATCGTCAACAAGGAGCAACGCGTGCCGGACATCGCTTACTTCAGCGGTAAGCCGGATGCGGCTTCGACTGCCGATACGCTGTTGCTGCACGATCAGGAATTCCACACTAGCTTTTGGGGACATCAAGGACTGCTCGGCCTGACGCGGAATATCCTGTTGCCCGATTACGTGGGCTATCCCGGGACGGCCGCCGCGAGTCTCTATCCGACGAACGCAATGGTGGCTGACATGGCCCGCGAGCAGGGCGGGCTGGTGGGCTACGTGCATCCCTTCGAGATCGTGGAAGTGCCGCGTCCGGCAGAGAAAACCGGCAAGCTTACCGGCGCACTGGTGCTCGATGTGCCGCTGGGCAAGGTGGATTACCTGGAAGTCCTCGGCTTCAGCGATCATCGCTCGACCGCGGGCGTTTGGTATCGCTTCCTGAATCTCGGCTTCCGCATTCCCGCCGGCGCGGGCACCGATGCCATGGCCAACTATGCTTCCCTGCGCGGCCCGGTGGGGCTGAACCGCGTGTACGCAAAGGTGCCGCCCGGGCCGCTACGCCGGGAATCGTGGCTTGCCGGCCTGAAGCGTGGACGCACCTTCGCCACCAACGGCCCGCTGGTCCATTTCACGCTCGGCGGCCTCGCGCCCGGCGACGAACTGAAACTGCCTGCCGCGTCGGACGGCGTCGCTTTTAGCGCATCGCTGCGGTCATTTGTTCCCGTGGACAAGCTGGAAATCGTCTGCAACGGGCGCGTGGTGCGCGATGTGGAGATGAACGCTGTCCGCGACTACGCCGAAGTCCGCGGCCGGATTCCGATTACGCAGTCCGGCTGGTGCCTGCTGCGCGCCTGGAGCGAGAAGGCGCGGCACCCCATCCTGGACATCCATCCCTACGCCACTACCAGTCCGGCGTATGTCACGGTCGGCGGCGCGCGCCCGCGCTCGCCCGAAGACGCCGCCTACTTCCTCGCCTGGATCGCCCGCATGCAGGAATCGGTGGAGAAAAATACCGACTGGAACACTCCCACCGAGCGGGAAGCGGTGATGAAGATGATTGCGGATGTGAGGAAGGTGTATGAAGAAATGCAAAATGAAAAATGAGAAATGAAAAATACAAGAAGGACAGCAAACCGAACAAGGCCGGTTTCAAGGCATTTTGCATTTTTCATTTGGAATTTTGCATTCTGGCGTCTCCGGCGGTAACGTAAGCTCCGCATGTCCCTTCTGCTCCTGTCGGTGATCGTGATCGCAGTGCTGGTTGTGGGGTACTTCACCTACGGCAGCTTCGTGGCCCGGCAGTATCAACTGGACGACAAGAAGGACACCCCTGCAGTTGTCCGCAACGACGGCGCGGACTTCGTACCCACGCGCCCTTTTTATCTGATGGGGCAGCACTTCAGCGCCATCGCGGCCGCTGGACCGATCGTGGGCCCCATCGCCGCCTGCCTGGCGTTCGGATGGCTGCCCAGCATCCTGTGGATCGCGCTGGGCGTGGTGTTCATTGGCGCCGTGCACGACTTCTCGGCACTCATCGCTTCGGTGCGCCACGGCGCCGGTTCCATCGCGGAAATCGCGCGCCGCAACCTGAGCCGCCGCGCCTGGCTGGCCATGCTGGCGTTCATCTACATCGCCCTCATCTACGTGATCGTCGCCTTTGCCGACGTTACCGCTTCCACCTTCGTGGGCAAAACGGAGGAGCTGGCGGGCGAGTTCAGCTTCAATGCCGGAGGCGCGGTGGCCGCGGCCAGCACTCTGTATCTGCTGCTGGCGCTGGGGATGGGCGTGGTGCAACGCAAGCTGGCGCCGCCCATGTGGCTGGTCACGGTGATCTTCGTACCCGCGACGCTGGTCACCGTGTGGTTGGGGACCAAGGTTTCCACGGTCCTGGTTTTCGGCGTGCCTTCCTGGCACATCGCCATCCTGACGTACTGCTTTGTTGCGTCGCTCCTGCCCATGTGGCTGTTGCAACAACCTCGCGGATACCTGGGCGGATTCGTTCTGTACCTGGTACTGGGCGTGAGCCTGGCGGGAATTCTTTTTGGCGGATTCACCATCCAGCAGCCGGCGATTCGCGCGGCTGCTGGAGGCTCGGCTGCGGAGCAAATGTTGTTCCCGTTCTTGTTCGTCACCATTGCCTGTGGAGCCTGCTCCGGATTTCACGGGCTGGTGTGCGGAGGCACCACGTCGAAGCAGGTGGAGCGCGAGAGCCACTGCAAGCCCATCGGATTCGGCGCCATGCTGCTGGAAGGACTGGTGGCGCTGATCGCACTGGGAACGGTGATGATCGTGGTGCCGGGCGAGATCGGCGGGCGCGCGCCCGGCAAACTTTACGGCGACGGCGTGGCCGCATTTCTTTCCGTGCTCATCGGAGAAGAATGGCGTATTTTTGCCGCCACCTTCGGCGCGATGGCGTTTTCCACATTTGTGTTTGACACCATTGACGTGGCCACGCGACTGGGGCGCTATCTGCTGCAGGAACTTGCGGGCGGATTGCTGGGCCCCATCCTCGGACGCTCCTCGCGCGTAGCCGGGTCAGCCATCACCGCGGGCCTGGCGCTGGGCGTGCTGCTCTCCTCCGGCGAAGGCTCGTGGCGCAAGTTCTGGGTGCTGTTTGGGACGTCGAACCAGTTGCTGGCTTCACTCACGCTGCTGGCAGTGACCGTGTGGCTCTACCGCACCGGCCGCCGCTGCTGGTACACGCTGGCGCCGCTGATCTTTCTCATGACCGTCACCGTGACCGCTCTGGTGGTGCAGGCGGCCGAGGGCATGGCCGCGTTACGCACGACCGGGCTGCGATGGGATCCCACCATCCTAAACGGCGCTGTGGCCGTGCTGATGATCGGCCTGACCGTGGTGTTCGTCATCGAAGCGCTGCGCGCCGTCCAGGAAGAGCGCCGGTTGAAGCCGCTGCGGGCGCCGATGCACGTTTCCGGCAGCGATTAACCGCTGGCGCCGTTCCGCCCCCAACCGGACCGCAACACGGCTTGACTCTGGAGTAAGCTTCAGGGTCTAGGATTGCTAATGAACCCCGCAAGGGCCCGGAGTTCTCATGAGAATCGGTCAGGCAGCCAAAGACACAGGTTTCACCGTGGACACGATCCGCTTTTATGAGGGGCGGGGGCTTCTGCCGCACCCTCCCAGAACCGAAGGTGGATTTCGCCTGTACTCCGACCGCGACCTCAGCGCCCTGCGCTTCATCCGCGGTGTCCAGGGGCTGGGCTTTTCCTTGAAGGAGATCGGCCTTCTCCTTTCGCTGCGTTCCGGAAACGCAGAGGCCTGCTCGGCGGTACGCGACTTGCTTACCGGCAAGCTGGCCCAGGTGCGGACCAAGATCGGTGAACTGCAAAATCTGGAACGCGATCTGGATCGCGCCTTGCGCAAGTGCCGTCGGGAATTGCGGCGCGGCCGCAAGCCTGCCGCACGCTGCCCGATCCTGGTGGAGGACGGGGCCCGTCTGGAGGAGGAGAGGGGATGAAGATCGAGATCCTTTATGTTCCCGGTTGTCCTCATCTGCAGCCGGCCGCAGAACTGGTGGAGAGAGTGCTCCTGGAGGAGGGTGTGCGGGCGGAGGTCCAGCAGGTGCTGGTTGCCGATGAGGCCACAGCAGCCACGCTGCGATTCGCGGGTTCCCCGACTGTTCTGGTGAACGGACGGGACGTCGAGCCCGCTGTCGCAGAACAAGGCGGCCTGAGCTGCCGTCTTTACGCCAACCACGGTGCTCCCGGCATCCCTTCGCGCGACGCACTGCTGCGCGCCATCCGGGAGGGCATGACGGTGGAAGGTGGCCGATGAAGCAAGGAACGATGGCCACGACAGCGGCCGTCGTCAGTTCGGTGCTGGCCCTCAGTTGCTGCCTGCCACTTGGTTTTCTAGGCGCGGCGGGCGCCGCCGGCGCGGCAGTCTATTTCAAATCGGCGCAGCCCTGGCTGCTCGTCCTCGCCGCCGGCTTCCTGTGCCTGGGCTTTTACCAGACGTACCGCCCGGCAAGCTGCGGAATCGAGCGGAGCAGGATGGGCGTGATCCTTCTATGGGCGGCCACGGTGCTGGTGGCGGTGATTGCCTTCTTCCCACAGGTCATCGCCGGGTGGCTTGCGGACCTACTGGGGTGAAATGAACCACAAGATTCGGGCCAGTCTCGGCGTTCTGGCGCTCCTGCTTCTGGCAGGGGCGGCATGGCAATGGCGAACCGCGGACACGCCGGCCGGGCAGCCTCCGCTGGTGGAACTGACGGAGGCCAACCTTGCTCAACTCCGCAACACTTTCAACCACGACACGGACCGGATCCGCATAGTGCTGCTGCTCTCTCCCACCTGAGCCACCTGCCTGCGGGGGGCCTCCGCGGTTCAGAGAATCGTGGCAGAGTTTCCGGATGAAAAGCTGCGCGTGTTCGT
>JBOGLL010000075.1:0-13574 GCA_050746065.1 Terriglobales bacterium
ACACTTCGCGGTAACGCAGATACTCGCCGCTCTGCGCTTCGGGTTCCAGTTCGGCGTAGAGAGCCAGGATCTCGGCGTCGCTGACCTGCTTGCCGTGCGCTGCCAGCAGCGGGCGCAACACGCCCAGCATTCCGGCTTCCCAGTTGATGAGAGTGCCGTAACAGTCGAAGGTCAGCGCTTGGAAGCGTGCGAAGTCGAGCATGGCGAGTTCAGAGTACCGAGTACCGAGTGACGAGTCCCGGAAATGCAGAGTACCGAACATGCGGTGCTTGTTGCAGCACTCGCTTGCTCGGTACTCGCAAACTCGGTACTCGGTACTGGTTACATCTTGATTTCAACCGGCGTCGCCAGCTTGAAACTGAGCGCCGATTCGGCAGGGATCACGATCTGCTGGTTGCCGGTGAGTCCGGCTCCTGCCGTTCCGGCCCCCGCACCCACGCCCGCTCCGATGGCCGCTCCCTTGCCGCCGCCGGCCAGTCCACCGATTACCGCGCCTGCGACCGCGCCGCCACCCACCATGGCCGCGGTGCGCTTGCCCTTGCCTTTCGCGATGCGGGTCACTGTGTTGGTCTCCATGTCATACTCGCTGCCCCGCACCGTGATGGAATTCAGCACCAGGTCCAGACGGCCTTCCCCTTTGAAGCGTCCGCGGGCCTTGGCGTCCACCACCGTACCGCTCACCGTGGAGCCCTTGGGGATCACTTCCTTGCCGTCCACCATGATGGGGTTGGCCAGCGTAGCGGTGAAGGGTTCACCGTCCGCACTGATCTTCGATCCCACGGCCTGATCCATCTTCACCGTAAGGGTGGTGCCTGCGGGCACCGGCACCGGCTTGGCCAGGATGCGTTCAATGATTCCGGGCTTTTCCGCCGGTTTGGCAGCGGTTTCACCCGTGGCCGAGGTTTCCTCAGCCGGCTTGCTGCTGCACGCCCCTAGTGCCAGCGCCAGGGCCAGCACCAAAAAGAGAGCCGCAAAACGACGATGCATATTGACCTCCTTGCCTATGTCTGAGATGCACTTCTAACAGAATGCGCAGACCGCGCGCAACCAAACGAAAGGACAGTGTACTCGTATTTCGATGCTTCAGGCAGGCTGTAAGTTGGCAGGCTCACCCGCCTTATTGGCACCGGTCATTGGGGCGCAATCTGTACCAGGCTGGGTTTCTCTCCTGCAGGAGACAGGCGCGACCGGGAAACGTCCGCCAGGGCGGCGATGAACGAAGGCGAGTCGTTCAGGGACTCCGTTCGCCACAACTTCATTCCTTGTTGCGCCGCGAACTCCTGAAACAGGATATCGATGTCATACAGCACTTCGACGTGGTCGCAGACGAACCCGATGGGCTGAATAAGCGCGCCACGATGCCCCTTCTCGCGCAGGGCAAGCAGCGTGTCCTCGACCGTGGGCCCGATCCATGGGCCGCCGGACATGCCCTGGCTCTGAAAGGCGAAGGTCCAGTCGTCCACGGTGAGCGCAGAGACCTGCATGGACACAAGCGCCGCGGTATCGCGCGCCTGGTCGGCGTAAGGGTCGCCGCCCGCAATCGTGCGTTCAGGAACGCTGTGTGCAGTAAAGATGACCGGGACTCGCGCACCGAGCTCCTCGCAGACACGCGGCCACACCGCGGCCAGCCTTTCCGCAAAGGCGCGTACCAGGAGCGGATGATCGTGCCAGAATTCGACGAAATCAACCTCAAAGGTCGGATTGGCCTCGGTCAACGCGCGACGATACAGCCCCACGCTGGTGCGGGAATTCTGCGGGGCCAGGCAGATGGCCACTGCCCGGTCCACGCCGGCCTGCGCCATCTTCTGCACCGCCTCGGCGATGTACGGTTTCCAGTTGCGCATGCCGGCAAACACCGGCAGCTTGAGTTCGTGGTGCAGGGCCGCGGCCTGCCGCATGGTGATGTCCCGCAGCGGCGACTTCCCGATGCGCGCGTAACGATGTTGGACCTCCTGGATGGCCTCCGGCGGAACCGTGCGCCCGCCCGTGATGTTGTTCATGAACGCGGGAACATCTTCGGGCGAGTCCGGGCTGCCATGTGCCAGCAGCAGCACCGCGGATTTGGCTGCCTCACTCATCGGGGCTGTCCGGCGTGCTGGTGAACAAAGTCCACCAGGGCGCGCACGTTCTCCACGGGAGTGCCCGGGAGGATTCCGTGCCCCAGGTTGAAGATATGCCCGGCGCGCCCGTTTGCGCGCTCCATCACGTCCACAGCGCGCGCTCGGACCTCAGGCCATTCGGCAAACAGGGCTGTCGGGTCGAGATTTCCCTGGACGCCGCCGCGGAACCCCAGGCTCCCCCAGGCATCGTCCAGCGGAATACGCCAATCCACACCGATGACGTCGGCCCCGGTTTCCTTCATTGCCGGCAGCAGGGTGGCCGTGTCTGTGCCGAAGTAAATGACAGGTACTCCTGCCGCTCTCGCTTGGATCACAAGTTCCGTGGTCCGGGGCAGCACGTAGCGACGGTAGTCGGCCGGATCCAAGCAGCCCACCCAGCTATCGAATATCTGCAGCACGTCCGCGCCCGCTCGAGCCTGGGCCGCGAGATACCGACCCAGCACGGTGACCAGCTTCTGCATCAGCTCGTCCCACACGGAGGGATGGCGGTACATGAGCTTCTTGGTCTCGAGGTAGTGGCGCGAGCCTCCACCTTCGATCATGTAGCTGGCCAAGGTGAAGGGAGCGCCGGCAAAGCCGATCACCGGCAGACGGTCGCCGAAATGCGCCGCGACTCGCCGGATCGATTCGGCGACATAGTCGAGGTCAGAGGCGCCATCCGTGCTGAGCGCGGCCACGCCGGCGGCATCGCGCAAGGGCTTCTCCACCACCGGCCCTTCTCCGGCCTCGAAGTGAAACGGCAGACCCATGGGCTCGAGTGGGAGCAGCAGGTCAGCGAAGATGATGGCCGCGTCCACGCCCAGTTTCTCGGCGGCAGTGATGGTGACCTCCGCCGCCAGTTCCGGCGTCTTGCAGATCTCGAGCAGTGAATGCTGCTGGCGCACCGCGCGGTATTCCGGCATATAGCGGCCCGCCTGTCGCATGAACCAGACAGGGGTGATATCCACCGGAAGGGAGCGGCAGGCGCGGACGAAGCGCGACTCGGGCGCAGCCATAAGCTATCGAATGTAGCATTTTTCCGGACGTCGGGCGGCAGCAGCGCTCGGTTCACTTCCTCGGTTCGGGAAGCTGCGTCTTTATTGATTCTCCGCTATGATGCTCGCGTCGGTGATGCCGGTCATGACGCTTCTGGACGGCTCCATTTCGACCTTCCTGGCCACAGCCTGGCACCCTTCCGCCTTGTGGGCGGGAGATTACGGACGCCTGATCGTTGGTGTGGTGCTCTTCTTTGTGCTGGCCGGAATCCTGCGGATCACCGTTCCCAGCGAAACGGGAAGCGTTCGTCTGGCCGTGCGGCTGTTCCTGTTGTCTGTCCTGCTGCTGTTCGCGGCGGCGTTCGTGCCCTCCGCCATGGTCGGCCGCGTTGCCTACTGGGGCGGCCTGTTCGCCGGCTCCGTTGCGGTACTGAACCTGGCCAGCGTCTTCATCTTCGATCTCTTCCTCACGCGCTTTACGCATACCCAAACGCCCCGCATCCTGCGCGACCTGGTTGTGGGCGTGGGGTACTTTCTGGTTGCGCTCACGCTGCTCTCCCATGGTGGCGTCAGCCTTTCCAACCTGGTCACCACCTCGGCCATCGCCAGTGCGGTGATCGCCTTCTCGCTGCAAGACACCTTGGGCAACGTGATGGCGGGACTGGCGCTGCAACTCGAGAAGACCATCGACGTCGGGGACTGGGTGAAGGTCGACCAGACCACGGGGCGAGTCACCGAGATCCGCTGGCGCTATACCGCCATCGAGACGCGCAACTGGGACACGGTGGTGATTCCCAACAGTCAGTTGATGAAGGCGCAAGTGCAGGTGCTGGGCCGGCGCTCGGGCGCGCCCACGCAGCATCGGCAGTGGGTGTACTTCAACGTGGACTTCCGGGTGCCACCCACGGAGGTGATCCGCGCCGTCACTGAGGCCCTGACCGCTGAGCCCCTGGAAAACGTGGCTTCCACGCCTCCACCCAACTGCGTCCTGATCGATTTCAAGGAGAGCTACTGCCAATACGCCGTGCGTTACTGGCTGACCGACCTGGCGGTGGACGATCCCACCGACTCCCGCATGCGCTGCATCATTTACTTCGCGCTCAAGCGGACAGGCATCCCGCTATCCATCCCCGCGCTCAAACAGTTCATGGTGGCCGAGACCGATGCGCACGAGCGAGTGAGCCACCAGAAGGAACTGCAACGCCGCATGACTGCGCTCTCCAGCGTGGACCTGTTCCACTCGCTGACCAACGAGGAACGGCGCACCCTGGCTGAGCGGCTGCACTTTGCGCCGTTCACGAAAGGCGAAGTCATCACCCGCCAGGGCGCAGACGCCCACTGGCTGTACATCCTCACCCGCGGCTCGGCGGAGGTGGTCATCATGGAGGATGGCTTTCAGCGTGACGTGGCCAAGCTGGACGCCGGGCAGTTCTTCGGTGAGATGTCGCTCATGACCGGCGCGCCGCGCTCCGCATCGGTGATCTCGCTTGAGGACACCACCTGCTACCGCTTGGACAAAGACGCGTTCTGGGAGATTATCCGGCAGCGCCCGGAGATCGCCGAGCACGTCTCCAGCGTCATGGCCGAACGCCTGGTGGACCTGGAAGCCGCACGCGGCAACCTGAGCGACGAGGTCCGCGAGCGCCGCATGCGCGCCGCCCAGAAGGACATCGTTACCCGCATCCGGGTGTTCTTCGGGCTCGATTCCCAATAGCTTTGTCTGGATCCGGTGACATCAAGCCTTCCGTTCCTGGGGCAAGGGTCGCAGGTCTATACCAGCGTGGAGTGGCCGCTGTCTCTCCGTAGGACGTACCGAAGACGGAAAACGGACGCACAAAACCGGGAACGAAAAATCGAGAAGTAACGCTGGCGGAGAGGGGGGATTCGAACCCCCGGTCCCGCAGAGCGGGACACCGGCTTAGCAAACCGCCGCCGTCGTCCTTGGCTAATCCGCGAGGTTCATGCGGCGCAGCAGGTCCTGGAAGCGCGAGTCGCCGCGTAGCGGATCCCACGCGGGATCGACTTTGAGGTAGATGACCCGCGCTGCGCGCTCCTCGACGGCAATCTGCAGCCAGCGAAAGGCTTCGTTCTTTTCTCCGAGCTGCGCGTGGATGCGGGCGATGAAAGGGCTGTACACTGTCCGAGCGTGGGGGTGAGCCTTGAACTGATCCAGCAGCGCGCGAGCCTCGCGGGTCCGGCCCAGGGCGGCATAGGCCTGAGCTCGACCGGCCGCGACCTCCGGACGCTGCGAATCCGCCGGGACGGCGTCGAAGATAGCCAACGCCTGCTTGTACTCACCATTCGCCATCAGGATCCCCGGCCAACTACGACTTCGTGCGGCGTCACCGCGATCCTGAAAGACCGCCTTGGCGTCGTCGAAACGTCGTGCGTTGGCGTAGGCCGCTGCCCGGCTGCTCGCCACCAGGGCCGAGAGTGGGTCGAGCTCTCCCGCTCGCTTCATCGCGGCGATTGCTTCCTCATGCCGGCCCACGGTCGAGAGATACAGCCCATACACGTTGTGCGCGATGGAGCTGTTTGGGTCCGCTCTCAATGCGGTACGGAGTTCTTTCTCCGCTCCCTGCCAATCCCATTCATAGGATCTCAGGATGAACCCGAGAGCGGCGTGGCCCTCGGGGAGAGCGGGGTCGAGCTCGATGGCGCGGTGTGCCGCCGCCTTGGCCAGCGGGTAACCTTCCTTGGGCGGGACGTAATCGCCGCTGGCCATCCGGTTGTAAGCGAACGCCAGCCAGGCATACGCCAGTGCGTAGTCGGGCTGCAAGGAAACTGCCGTTTGAAAATGCCGCGCGCTCTCCGCGACGGCCTCACCGTCGCCGGCGTGCCATAGGTACAGTCCGCGCAGGAAAGCATCGTGGGCCTCGGGATGCACTGCGCGGGAATGCCCGGCCGCGGGCGCGGCACTACCCAACCGTAGTCCGATCTCACGGGCGACGCTATCGGCGATCTCCTTCTGGATGGGAAAGATGCCGCTTATTTCGCGTTCGTAGCTTTGCGCCCAAAGATGGCTCTGGTCTCGGACCTGGACGAGCTGCGCCGTGATCCTTACCCGCCCGGCATCACGCCGGACGCTCCCCTCCAGGATGTAATCCACATGGAGTTCATCGCCGATCTCCGCGACCGTTTTCCTTGAGCCCTTGTAAGTCATGGCCGACGTACGCGCGATCACCGCCAGCCATTCGGGATCGAACCTACTAAGGTGAGCGATCATCTCCTCCGTGATGCCGTCGCTGAAATATTCCTGCTCGGGGTCACCGCTCAGGTTTTGAAAAGGCAGCACTGCCAGCCGGCGCTGTCCGGCTCCTGCCGGTGCGGGTCGGGTCCGGAGATATGAATTGGCCGCGAATCCCAGCACCGCCAGCAGTGCCAGGCCGCCGGCGATAAGAGCCAGCAAACGGCCTTGTCCTCGCTTGGGCAGCGATGCTCCGTGCTGCGCCTGCGCTTCGGCGGTCGCGCGCTCCGCCTTGCTGACCGATGCGATGAACCGGTACCCGCGGCGGGGGAGAGTTTCGATAAAGCGGGGGCTCTCGGAGTCGTCGCCCAGGGCGTTCCTCAGTTTCTGAACCGCCTTGTTCAGTCCGTGGTCGAAGTCCACGAACGTATCGCCCGGCCAAAGCCGCTCCCGCAGGTCTTCGCGGCTCACCATCTCGCCGGAGCGTTCCAGCAACATGCGCAGCACCTCAAGCGGCTGCTGCTGGAGATAAATCCGTTTGTTGTCGCTGGTTAACTCTCCCGAACGCAGGTCGAGGGCAAACCCTGCAAAGCTGACCTTTGCCAGAGCCGGCACGGAATCGGACTGGTTCTCGCCTTTGGGGCTCGGAGGCGTTCCCATGTGACCTGCAGGAACTCGGTGATAGGCCAGATTTTACACCGACTTGCGGAGGGTATGACCTGCAGGCGGTCGGGTATCAACAATCCGCCCCCAGGGTATCAAGCGGGCATTGCTGGCTTTGCGGCCCAGGCCGAAACTGGCCCCAGCTTGCCGTGCTCTCGGGCGGCGGGCAATTCCTTCAGGAGAAATCTCATGATCTGCCAGAACCGGACGCGTACGGCCGACTGCACACTCGCCGGGATCGACCGGCTGTTGTTCCAAGAACGACCCCAACCCGGCGCCGACCCATCTCCTCACGGCCACAAGAGGTATCGGAAAGCGACAAAGGACACTTTCGCTTGGGCGGGCCGCCACTCGTGTTTGGCAACTTGTTTGTTAGGGATGTTGCTGACCATCGGTTGTGGGCAATCAGCGAGCACTCCCTTCGCTGGAAGCAGTACTCCCACGCCGCCCGCCGCCACCGAAGTCCAGATTTCCCCCAGCTCGATCGCGGTTGCACCGTCGGCGGTGGTCCAGTTCACGGCCTCGGTGAAGCCGAGCGGGGCCAGCCAGTCAGTCACTTGGTCTCTGGGGGCCGACGAATGCGTGAATCAAAGCTGTGGCACGATCGACAGTTCCGGCAAGTTCACGGCGCCTGCATCCATGTACCCGACCCACATCAGGGTGCGGGCAACCACCGCGTCAAATCCCAACCTCTTGGCGGAGGCGGTCGTTACCATGACAAGCCCCGTCGAGGACAATTCGAACAATGCCCGTTTCGTAGGCCAGTATGTGCTCCTCCTGGGCACCGGATTCGACTCCGCACTCGAAGCCCGGCAGGCTCTGGCCGCTACGATTGTCGCAAGTGGCACCGGAAGCCTCTCCGGGACCTGCGATGACCCGGGTCACTCCACGCTCTCAGACGAGATCGAGGGGGGGTACACGGTTGGCAAAGACTTTCGGGCCAGCATCACCTTGGGGTGCGGAGCAGCGGATGCCCGAACTCTGCGAGTCGCGTTTGCACCTCCTGCAGACGGCCAACCGGTTGAGCGAGGGCAAGTCATCCAGTTGGGCTATCCAGACCAGGATCTTTCCGCCGGATTGATCGTGCGGCAGAATCCAAACGCGATCTCCGCCGCCAGCGTTGTCGGCGACTACGCGTTCAGCCTCGGTCCGCTTATCGGCAGATTCACGCTCGAACAGGACAACGACTTCGGAAACAACATTGTCAAGTCCGGCCAACTCGATGTTCAGTTCGGCTCCTTCACTCAGCGGAACCTTTCCTTCACTGGAGAATTCGAGGTGGACAGCAACGGCCGCGGGCGGCTCGTGCTGCAGGGCCTCCCGAGCCTGGTGATTCCCGACCCCTTCCTTCCGGTCACACTCGACGACCTCTTGCGCGAGTTCCGGTTCTATATCATCTCGAAGGACGAAATCGTGTTGTTGCCGACGTTCTCCAGCACCGGATGCTGTCCGGTCAACCCGGCGGTATCTGTGGGTCTGGCTCAGCGGCAATCCGGCCTGCCATTTGGGAACTCGTCGCTGACCGGCTCGGCTGTCCTCCTGTATACCCAGGGTCTTGAATTCCTTCTCTCTAGGGTGAACTTCGACGGTGCCGGAACCTTCAGCGGCTCTGGCGACAGGTTCACGGGCGGGTTCGACTCCGGCGGCGCCCATGAGGAGAACGTGCCCGTTGTGGGAACGTACTCTTTGGCACCCGACGGGCTGGGTCGCGGAAGCATCACCATCAATGGCGCGGAGACCGCCCTCTACCTGGTGCGGCCTGGCCGGGCAGTGCTGGGCCTGAATAGTCTGCCCGCTCTGCTAGAATCCCAGACCGGCGGTCCATTCAGCAATGCTTCCCTGGCAGGCGACTATGCGGTGGGAAGCACCATGCCGCCGTTCTGGGGACGTGTCACTGGCGTGCTGAACGCCCAGGGGGATGGAGGCGGGAGCGCTGTACTCGATGCCTTTTTCATTGGCCCTGCCGATGGTCAGTCAGCATTTACAATCGGGGACGAAGCCACGGCGTATTACAGCACTAGCTCCGATGGCCGAACCACACTAAACCTCGTAGACTTCGACGGACTCGGGTGGGACGCCGTCTTCTACCTGCTGTCGCCTTCGAGAGCCGTCGGTATCTGGACTCACGCCTCTGGTACAGCGGTGCTGGAGCGATAGTCAGCGGTCAAAGGAGGAAGACACAGCTTTGAAATTGCGAGCCGCCGCGCTCGGGATAGCATCGCTCCAGCAGCGGCTCGCCTTAACACCGAACTCCGGCGCTCGGAGCCGTGAATGAATTACGCTATCGTCCGATCCCTTCGCTATTGGGGTTTCGCCCTCTGGTTGCTCGGCGGTATGCTGGCCTCGGCTCAGCTTGATACCGGTGGCCGGCTAAGAGGCACGATCACCGATCCCAGCGGCGCTCTTGTCGCGGGCGCGAAGATCACCCTCTCAGATCCCACCACGAGTCGTTCACGTACCGGCACTTCCAATGAGCGCGGCGAATACTTCATCCCCGATATTCCGGCCGGCAGTTATCGGCTGGAGGTAGAAGCAGCGGGATTCCGTCGCACCATGCTCGAAACCGTGTTGATTCGACTCAACCAGACTCAAACCATCAACGTAGCCCTAGCGTTGGGCCCCGCCTCCGAGACGGTGACCGTGACCGGTGAGGACGGCGGAGTGGTGTCGCAGCAATCCATGCTGCACGGCGCTATCGACCCAGTTCGCCTTTCCGAGTTGCCCACGAACGCGCGCAACTGGACGAACCTGCTGGCAGTGGTGCCGGGCGTGACGCGCGCGTCCCGGGCCACGGGACGTGGCACATTCTCGAGCGGCGGCTCCCGCCCCACCACCAACCAGTTCTACGTGGACGGGGGCGACGCCAACGACTTCCTGCTGCCCACCACCATCCGCACGGATTTCTTGACCAGCGGCATACCCGTAGAAGCCATTGACCAGTTCACCGTCATCACCGCCAATCCCACCGCTGAGTACGGCCACAGTTCCGGCGCCATCCTCAATGCCGTGACCCGGAGTGGCAGCGATCACCTGCACGGCTCGCTCTGGGAGTTCCTGCGGAATGATGCCTTGGACTCGCGCAGTTTTTTTGATCCGCCGGGGAAAAAGCCGCCGCTCCGGCAGCACGAGTTCGGTGTCCGCATGGGCGGGCCCGTCGTGCCCGCCCGCACCTTCTTCTCCGCTGCCTACAGCGGCTTCCGCGCGCGCCGCGACAGCTCGTTGGTGGCTCGTGTCCCCAGCGATACGTTTTTCCAGAATGCAGCTGCCGACCCGAATCACAACCCGCTGCTCTTGGCCGTCATGCGCGCTGCCTTCCCCGCACCCGATGCCGGCACTGGGGACCCAGCGAATCCCAACCGCGCGACTGCAGTTCGGGTGGTGGATCGCGGCGGGAACCAGGATTCGTTCTTCCTGCGCCTCGACCACCGGCTCAACCAGCGTCACAATCTCTACGCCACTCTGAATGAGTCCGATGGCTCAGCCAGCAGTCTGAGCGCGATCCCCGGCAGATCCGGCTACCAGTCGGTGAGGAACTGGTTCTTCGTCACCACTCACCAGTGGAACATCACCCCTGCGTCGCTGAACACATTTCGCTTCAGCTGGCAGCGGTTCTCCTACGACTTTCCACCCGAGCTGCAGAATTCCTCGACTCTTGAAGCCGGCCGGTTACGGACGGCGGGTCCCTTCGCGGGTCAGCCCTACGCCGCAGCCAACGACATCAGTAATGGATTTCCTCACATCGACTTTCGGTTTACCGGCCTCGGCTTCGACTCTCTCGGCATCGGGCCGTTGCAGCCCCAGCGCGGCATCGTGCCGACCCTGCTTTTCCAAGACTCCTATTCGCTGGTTCGCGGCCGGCACTTCTGGAAGGCTGGCGGGGAATGGCGCCGCGTGCACGCCGACGTGGAGCTGGACGAGCTGATCCGACCGGTTATCTTCCTCGGCAATGCGACGACGGGAGACATCTTCCTTCAGCAGCAGAACTTCCATACCCGTGACCCGCTGCGTCGCGATCGCATCAACGAGGTCTCGTTGTTTGTGCAGGACACCTGGCGCGTCCACCCTCATCTCAGCCTCGACCTCGGCCTGCGCTACGAGCTCAACTTGCCCATGTCCGAAGCCGACGACCTGCAGAGCAACATGTACGTGATGGACGGCGACCGGCCGGTGCCGTGCCGCTCGTTGCCTTATGGGGCGGGCATGCAGAACGTCGCTCTGGTCGTTCCCTCGCAACATGGCATCCGCCTGTACTGCACGGACAAGAACAATCTTGCCCCGCGCGTCGGGTTCGCCTGGGATACCTTCGGCGACGGCAAGACCGTGCTGCGCGGCGCTTACGGCATCTTTTACGACCGCCTATTCGGCACCATGGTCTCCCGCATCCGCTTCAATCCTCCCTTCGTTCTCTCCACCTCAGTCGCCTTTCCAGGTTTATTCGACGGCTCGCAAGCCGCGTCGGTGCTCAACCAGACACAGGTGGTGGTGGCGACCACAGTCGACCCTCGGCTGCGAATGCCCTACCTACATCGCTGGAACCTGACGCTGGCTCGCGAACTCGACCGCCACACGGCCCTGAACGTCAGCTATGTCGGCTCGGCGGGGCGCAAGCTTTTCCAGACCGAACGCCCCAACTTCGGCGCGACCTTCCCCGACCTCTTTCGTCCCTCGCAGGCCGGCACATCGCCGCCACGCAGCCAGGCCGATCTGGACCGTGACATCATCCGTCCGCCATTCGGCGCCATCACGGCCCGCACCTCGGGAGCTTCTTCGGACTACCACGGCCTTCAGGTGGAGCTCTCCCGCCGGTTCGCGGAAGGATTCACCTTCACGGCTGGATATTCCTGGGCGCACAGCCTCGACACTATCTCCGATGAGGACCTCGGATTGATCGACAGTGCGATCCCCCAGGCCACGCTGCACAATCTGCTGGCGGGACTACTGGTGCCCAACAGTACCTGTGGCGGCGCCGCCACCACAGCCGCGAGTTCCTCGGTGACACAAGCCCGGCTGCTGGCAGCGGTCCGCTGCGCGACTGGGGACCCAAGCTTGACCGTGGCTGACGCGGGACGGATCTTCGTCGACCGCTTCGTTTCCCGTGCATCGCCGATGGAAGGCCGCGGGGATTCGGCTTTCGACGTCCGTCACCGCTTTTTCTCCTCGGTGGTGTACGAGTTGCCATTCGGACCCGGCAAGCGTTTCGCCGGGCAGACTACAGGGGTGCTCAGGAAGCTGCTTTCCGGATGGGAGCTTGCCGGCGTCTTCGAGTCGCAGACAGGCACTCCGCTTCCCATCTTCGCCGGGGTGGACGCCAATCGCGACGGCGATACTCAGAGCTGGGCCGTGCTCACCGGTGACCCCGCATCCGCGACTCTTCCCTCCGGGATTCAGGTCACTGCCAGCGGCGGAGGAAGCCCCATCGTACGGCAGTTGAC
Organism: Terriglobales bacterium; assembly: GCA_050746065.1. Lineage (GTDB taxonomy): Bacteria > Acidobacteriota > Terriglobia > Terriglobales > Acidobacteriaceae > CAZXVY01. The sequence continues at coordinate 12,377 of JBOGLL010000075.1, forward strand.
CTGCCAGAGCACGGGCAGCGGAGGTGCTCTACAGTGCGTCACTCCCTTCGGCCGCGGCGAGGGCATCGTCGATCCCCGGCAGCGGATCGGGCGCGGCATGTTCCGCCAGCAGGGGATCTGGAACCTGGACCTCCTTTTGGCGAAGCGCACCCCGCTCTCGGAGCACATCAACCTCCAATTCCGCGCCGAGGCTTTCAATGTCCTGAACCACGTGCAGTTCGGACCGCCCACTCAGTCCATCAGTGATGCGAACTTCGGACGGATCTTTGCCCAGCGCGAGCTCGCCGCCACGTTCTTCACCAGCGGCCAGCTATCACGCCAGATCCAACTCGGGGTCAAGTTCGAATTCTGAGTAAACAACCATTGCCGAGAAGAAGAGCAGGCGGTAATTGGGCCAAACCAGCCTCAGCCCGGATTCTCTGCAGTCCGGTTGTCATCCGAAAAGCCGCCAAAGTGCCGCCATTTCGCGTGTTTTGGGTGGCGGGCTTAGGGAGAGAATCGTGAACGCAGACTCGCTGGCGGAGGAGGCAGTCTCGAGCGAAACCCTTCTCTCTGAAAAATTCCCTGTAACTCCCAGGGGAAATGCGGGGATTCAGCGTGGCACGCCGCGGCCAAAGCGGCTCCGCAAGCGGGTTTCCGCGATTATTCGGAGCTCTCGGAAGCCGTCAGAACAGGGAAATAACAGGGAAACCATCCCCCCCGGGGGGACCTCCGGCTCCCTTCCCACCTCGGGGGGACTGCTGAGACTATCAAGAAGCTACGGCCCTGGCGGACGATCTCAAAAAACTCTCGTCGTGTCTCAGGACGTGGAGAATCTGTGGCTGAAGTCCTGCCGCCTGCCGAAATCTTGGCCGGAAAGTTTTCCGCACATTGCATCACAAAGCAATCGTTTCCAGGCGATAGTGGCATCGGCGTCATTTGGAGACTTGGTTAGCTACCACGATTCGGTAGGCCCAGCCTGGGAAATGCTGGAATGTGGCCCGAGCATGGCGCGATTCAAGGCTTTCGAACTGGAGGCTGAAGATACGGTGCTTCGTATGCGTGCGCCGCCGTTGGCACAACTCGAAAGGTACTTGCGTAACAGTCCGTACTTTAGCCTTGAGAAAGCTAGAACGCCGATATTGTTCTTGCACGGAGAGCGAGATGCGGCACCGGTCGCCGTGGCTGAGAGGATGTTTGTAGCGTTGGACCGCCTGGG
>JBOGLL010000076.1:0-2775 GCA_050746065.1 Terriglobales bacterium
TCGTTCTTCTGGCTCCAGCGCGGATGGTCCACCTCGGGATTCACGTTGGAGTAGAAGCCGTACTCGCTGGGCGCCATCAGGTTCCAGGTCGTGGTGGGCTGCTGTTCCACGAAGCGCATGCGCACGATGGATTTGATGCTCTTGAATCCGTACTTCCAGGGCACCACCAGGCGAATGGGTGCGCCGTTGGGGTTAGGCAGATTCTGCCCGTAGAGGCCCACGGCCAGCAGCGCCAGCGGATGCATGGCTTCGTCCATGCGCAGGCCTTCCACGTACGGCCATTCCAGGATGCCGCTCTTCTGTCCCGGCATCTGCTCGGGATCGTGCAGGGTGACGAACTGGATGTACTTGGCCTTTGACGTGGGCTCAAGCTGCTTGATGAAGCTGGCCAGCGGAAAACCGATCCAGGGGATGACCATGGACCAGGCTTCCACACAGCGCAGCCGGTAGATGCGTTCCTCGAGCGGGTTCTGTTTGATGATGGAGTCAATGTCCAGCAACTTCGGCTTCTTCACGTGGCCTTCGATGGAAATGGCCCACGGACGCGGGCGCAGCCTGCCGGAGTTGCGCGCCGGGTCGCCCTTGTCGGTGCCGAACTCGTAGAAGTTGTTGTAAGTGGTGATGTCCTTGAACGCGTTCGGCGGCTCGCTGGTGCTGAACGGGCCTTTGCTGTAGTCGAGCTTCAGGGCGGCATTCACGCCCTCCGAGGGATTGTGCATCTCACGCAGGTAGGCCCCGGCTGCCAGCATCCCGCCGGCCGCCGCCGCACCCAGAATGAACTGGCGGCGGTTGGTGTAGGTGCTCTCTGGCGTGATTTCTGAAGACGGTATGTCGGCAGGCTTCTTGATCAGCATAAATGCGCTTTTTCCCGTTGCCTCTAAGTTTAGAACGTTTGGGCCCTCCGGATGGATGCCTTCTTCGCGGAACCCTCCCTTTGTATGGGACGCGCTGAAGGGCAGGAAGTTACAGGGGGGCGAGGTTGGAGGCCGGCCTATCCAGCCATTAGAATTGCCTGCTTTTCAGGAGAGGACATGTTCTTCCTAAACCATTGGTTTCGACTGGCTGCCTTGGCGGCCGCTTGCATCGCTCTGGCTATTGCATCGCTGGCGGAAGCTGCTCCGGCGATTTCTGTCGGTGCCCCGGCCACACCCGCCCAAACAGCCACGGGTGCAGTGGCCGCTGCCCGCCCGGGCGGCCAGAAGCGCACCGCCGTCCGCAAGCGTCCCGCCACACCGGCTGAGCGGCGCCGAGCTCAAGTCTTCGTGGACCAGGCGGAGAAACGCCTGCGCGAGCTGGTCAACAGGCTGGGCCGGGCCTCGTGGGTGAAGGCCAACTTCATCACCGACGACACCGAACAGATGGAAGCCGACTTCCAGAACGAATTCACTGCCCTGGGCGTGGACCTGGCCACCAAGGCGGCGCGCTTCAACCGCCTGAAGCTGCCCTACGACGTAGAGCGCAAGCTGGAGCTGATTAAGCTGGGACTCACGCTGCCTGCGCCCAACAACGCTGCGGATCGCAAGGAACTCACGGATATCTCCGTCTCGCTCGACGCGGATTACGGTAAGGGCAAGTACTGTCCTGCTGGAAAGGAGAAGTGCCTCTCTCTAAACGACCTGGAGCGCACCATCAATACCAGCCGCAACTATGACGAACTGCTGGAGGCCTGGAAGGGATGGCACTCCATTTCGCCTCCCATGCGCGAGCGCTACGCGCGCCAAACCGTGCTGGCGAACAAAGGAGCGAAGGAGCTTGGTTTTCCGGACCTGGGCGCCATGTGGCGCTCCAACTACGACATGCCGCCCGACGAATTCGCCAAGGAAGTGGACCGGCTGTGGGAGCAAGTGAAGCCGCTCTACCTCGCGCTGCACACCCATGTGCGCGCTTCGCTGGCCAAACAGTACGGCAAGGAGCGTGTCTCCGAGGGCGGCCCTATCCCGGCGCACCTGCTGGGCAACATGTGGGCACAGGAGTGGGGAAACATCTATCCCATCGTGGAAGCACCTCAAGGCGCGAAGACTTACGACCTGGGCGAATTGCTGAAGCAGAAGAAAGTGGACGAAAAGGAAATGGTGCGCTACGGTGAGCGCTTCTTTACCTCGCTGGGATTCGAGCCGCTGCCGGAGACCTTCTGGAAGCGGTCGCTGTTCACCAAGCCCGCCGACCGCGACGTGATCTGCCATGCCAGCGCCTGGGACGTGGACAACGACCAGGACCTGCGCATCAAGATGTGCATCGAGGTCCGCGCCGAGGACTTCGTCACCGTCCATCACGAACTGGGACACAACTTCTACCAGCGCGCTTATCGCACCAAGCCGTTTCTGTATCGCGGCAGCGCCAACGACGGCTTCCATGAAGCCGTGGGCGACGCCGTAGCGCTCTCCATCACGCCGGAGTATCTGCAGAAGGTCGGGCTGCTCGAGAACGTGCCCGACCCCAGCGGCGACCTGTCTCTGCTCATGCGCCAGGCGCTGGACAAGATCGCCTTCCTCCCCTTCGGCCTGCTGGTGGACCAGTGGCGCTGGAAAGTGTTCTCCGGGGAAATCAAGCCGGAGAACTACAACCAGGTCTGGTGGGACCTGCGGCTGAAGTACCAGGGCATCAAGCCTCCGGTGGATCGCACGGAAAAAGACTTCGACCCCGGCGCCAAGTACCACGTCCCCGGCAACGTTCCCTACACGCGCTATTTTCTGGCGCGCATTTTGCAGTTCCAATTCCACCGCGCGCTGTGCCGCGAGGCCGGTTTTACCGGGCCGCTGCATCGCTGCTCCATCT
>JBOGLL010000077.1:0-13824 GCA_050746065.1 Terriglobales bacterium
CAAGGAACCGCTATTGTAACCCCTACAAACCGCTGGAATTAGCATTATTCGGACGCAGGGGGCGGGTAAGTGGTCAAGCATTGGTCTTGAGCAATTGCTGGGCGTGCCGACGGGAGGTCTCCGTGAGTTGCGCGCCGGAGAGCATGCGGGCCAGTTCTTCGGTTCGTTCTTGCTCCTTGAGGAGGCGGACGCTGGTTCGGGTCCGGCCAGCGGCCTCGCGCTTTTCTACTACGTAATGCAGGTCGGCGAAGGAGGCTATCTGCGGCAGGTGGGTAATGCAGAGCACCTGGTTGCTGCGAGCCAGGGCCTTAAGTTTGCGGCCCACGGCCTCCGCGGCGCGGCCGCCGATGCCGGCATCGATCTCGTCAAAAATCATGGTGCGGACAGGATCGGAACTGGGCACCTTCCCTGCTCCGTCCACTGTCGCCTTCAGCACCAGCATCACGCGCGAGAGTTCGCCACCGGAGGCGATCTTTTCCACCGGTCCGAGCGGCTCACCGGGGTTGGCGGTAATGAGATATCCCACTGTGTCCATTCCTTCCGCCGACCAGTGGGACTCCTCCTCGGATGCAGTCACTGCGACGGAAAAATGGGCCTTCATCGCCAGATCGTGGATTTCCTTCTCCACTAGTTTTTCCAGACGCCGGGCAGCCCGCATCCGGTGCTGGGTCAAGGCGCGCGCAGCCTGCAGGTACTCCCCGGCGGCGACGGCCAGATCCTTCCCTAAATTGCGCAGAATGTCGTCTCGGTTTTCCAGTTCGCTGAGTTTGCGACCAATGTCGTTCCCGAATGCGATCACCTCGTCCAGCGTCCGGCCGTACTTACGTTTCAGGCGGTCGAGCAACGCCAGGCGGTCCTCCACCTCGGCAAGCCGCTCAGGAGAGGCATGGATGTTCTGGGCATAGTCGCGTAACGAGGCCGCTACGTCTTCGGCGTTAAGGCGTGCGGATTCGAGCGCAGCAGCCTGCTCCAGAAACTTCGCATCGTAACGCGCCAGCTCTTCCAGGTGACGCGTAGCCGTGCGCAGCGACGCCGCGGCCGAGCCGCCGGATTCATAGAGCACCGCGTAGGCGCTCATAGCAGCGCCGTAGACCTTCTCGGCATTGGCAAGGACGCGCTTCTCGCTTTCCAGGCGCTCGTCTTCGCCGGCATGCAAATGTGTGCCGGCTATTTCCTTGTGTTGAAACCGCCACAGGTCTGCCAGGCGCAGGCGGTCCTGTTCGTCACGGTCCAATTCCTCGATCCGCTGGCGCAGTTCTTTCCACCGGACAAAAGCCGTGCGAGCGGGCTCCAGCAGACTTTGGCCGAAAGCATCCAAGAGGCTCAGCCGCGCGGCAGCATCGAACGCCATGATGGATTCGTTCTGCGCATGCACCACTGCCAGGTAAGGTGCGATCTGGCGCAACACGGCGACTGTGGCGGGCTGGTTGTTGATGAAGACGCGTCCCTTGCCGGAACCGGCAATCTCACGCCGCAGGATGACCGAGCCGCCTTCGCTGTCGAGACCGTTGGTGTCGAGAATGTGGGCCACCTCCCTGCCCTCTTCTTCGAAGACGGCGGACACGACTGCCCGCTCCGCACCCTGGCGCACGGCCTCGCTCGAAGATCTTTCTCCGAGCAACAACGTGAGGGCATCAATGAGAAGAGATTTTCCGGCGCCGGTTTCGCCGGTGAGCAGGTTGAGGCCGGGACCAAACTCCACGGCGACGTTGTCTAGGACCGCGTAGTTTTCAACGCGCAGCTCGACGAGCACCGTGATCCCTGGTCTTTGGATTCTCGAGGAAGAATAGCATGACGCTGAAGGACAACTGCCTTCGAATTTCCGATCTACCAGCCCGGAGGCAGCCGGATGTCACGCACGCAGCGCAGCGTCCCGTCCGCCTGCCGCTCCAAAGGACGTATGCTGGAAAACGTACCCCAGTGGACTGAGCGTTCCATTTCCTCGCGACTGAGGAACGGATCGCCGACAAACCGCAGTTCTGGAATCCACCATTCGGTCTTCCCGGGGATCGCGATCGTCATGTGAATGTGGGCCGGGTTTCTGCGCATCGGATATGGCCCGGTTGGATGGTATGGAACTCGTACTTTCCCTCGGCGTTGGTGCGCGCCCAGCCACGCAAGCGAGGACGTCCCCAGGGCTTGCTGCGATAATAACCGCGCGCGTCGGTGTGATAGGCATAGATCGTGACGCCCTGGCGGGTTTTGCCGTCTTCCCGGCCGAAAACGGTCCCGGTCAAGACTAGCTTTTCGCCAGGCTCCGATTTGTCTGCGATGGCAGTGCTCCACGGGACCTCGCGGGGTCCGCCTCCCACGTCCTTGTCGTTGGGATAGACCGGGCCACCATCCTGGGAATGCAAGAGAGGGATGGTGCCCATCACCGATTGCAGGGCAGTCCAAGACGCCAAGCCGAAGGAGCATGCGAGAAAGTCTCGACGCCTCGGTGATCGAGAGGACCCGGACTTCATCCTTCTACCTCCAACCTGGGTATTCGGGAACACAGGACATGATACCCACAACCTACCTCGCCTGTTCCCGAGACTGCTGAGGAGCGATGGGCACGAGTCAGCTTGTGCGAGTTCTCGGGCCGACCGAGCGACCAGAACGCCAACACGGGCTCGTTGACGCTGTCCGACCGCTGTGCTAGGTTGCGAAGAGATGAGGATTTTTCTTTTTTCTACGGGTTTCGCCGGTGGTGAGATCAGCAACCTGATTGCGCAAAGCGGGCCCGTCGCCAAGGCGGTACTGGTCCTCCTGCTGCTATTCAGCGTCTTTTCCTGGGCCATCATGATTTCCAAGTGGGGACTGTTCCGCAAAGCGCGGGTGCAGAGCACGCGGTTCCTCAAAGCCTTCCGCAAGGCTCCGCGCCTACAGGACCTCGCGCCCCTGGCATCGCAGTTCCAACCCAGCCCGCTGGTGTCGGTGTTCGAAGCCGGATTCGAGGAGTACCGGCGACAGGTGGGCAACCCGTCGGGGACGGTGCGGAACATCGTTGCGATACAACGCGCCACGCAGATTGCGGCATCGGAAGAGTTGACGCGCCTGGAGCGCCGTCTGCCGTGGCTCGCGACCACGGGCGTGGTGGCGCCGTTCATCGGATTATTCGGCACGGTGTGGGGCATCATTGATGCCTTCCACTCGCTGGGTACTTCCGGCTCGGCCACGCTGCGCGCGGTGGCGCCGGGCATTTCGGAAGCGCTCATCGCCACAGCGGCTGGTTTATTCGCTGCTATCCCGGCGGTGGTGGCCTACAACCAGTTGACGCATTCCGTCCGCGAGTTCGGCGCGCGCATGGACGATTTTGCGCTCGAGTTCCTGAACGTGGTGGAGCGCAGCGCGCCGGAATCCAAGGGATAGCCCATGGCCTTTACCAACGCACGCGGACGCACCGAGAGTTCGCTTTCGGACATCAACGTGACGCCTTTTGTGGACGTGGTGCTGGTGCTGCTCATCATTTTCATGATCACCGCACCGGTGTTGCAGTCGGGCGTGGAAGTTGCCGTACCCAAGACCCGCACGGTGAAGGAAATCAGCGAAGAGCGCCTGGTGATTTCCATCGACCGAAGGCAGCGCGTGTACCTGGGCAGTGAAGCTATCAACATCAATGAGATCGGCGTCCGGCTGCGGGAACGGATCCGCGATCCTGAGAACCAGTCCATCTACCTTCGCGCCGACGAGAACGTCCCCTTTGGAGCTTTCGCCACGGTGATGGACGCGGTGAAGCAGGCGGGGATCTCGAACGTCAGCATCGTCACCGAGCCCATTCAGGAACATGGCCGTTAGCACCGACATCTTCGAAGAACGGGACCCGTGGCAGGCGCCTGTCGCCTTGTCGGTCGCGCTGCACGGGCTGCTGTTCGGCGGCATGCTGCTGTACGGTGCCATGGTCGGCGGCTTCCATGGCGAGAGTTGGGGCGGTGTGGGCTCGGGAGGCGGCGCCATGAGTGCGACGCTGGTGAGCAGCATCACTGTGCCCCTGCCGCGAAAAGAAGCCGAGACCGAGAACATCGTCGCGAACCAATCCGAGGGACTCTCGCGAACCGAGCCCAAGGAGCGCGAGCAAGCTCCTGACGCTGTGCCCATTCCTGCGCCGAATGCTCAGAAGAAGCCAGCGAAGGTGCGACCTCCGGCTCCGCCGTCGAATGTGATTCCCTTCGGCGAAGGTGGACCGGTAAGCGGACCCTATGGAGTCTTTTCCGCGGGAGGAGCCAAGGGAGGCTTTGGCTTCAGCGGTGGAGGAGACTTCGGCACGCGCTACGCCTGGTATGTGCGCGTGGTCCGCGAGAAGGTCTCGCAGAACTGGCTGCAGTACGAGGTGGACCCTGGTATCAGCTCGGCCAGGCGCGTTTATCTGACGTTCGACATCCTGCGCAGTGGCCAGCCCGTGAACCTGCAAATCACGCAGTCGAGCGGGATTCCGTCTCTGGATCAATCAGCGGTGCGAGCTCTGCGCCGCATTGACACCTTCGGCCCGCTGCCGGCGGATTATTCCGGCAGCAAGGTTTCCGTAGAGTTCTGGTTCGATTACAAGAGATAGCTGTTAGCCCTTAGCTGTTAGCATTTGGCGACCTGACAATGCGACGAATCCCTCTTTTCCTGGCAGTGGTCGTACTGCTTCCGCCTGCGGCTCGCCCACAGGACTGGATCCGCACGGGCACTGGCCTGGGCGTGGAGAAAGTTCGGCTGGCGGTGCCCGAGTTTCAAGCGCCAGCGGGGCCCGCCAACGCGGCGACGCTGGCGCGCGTGTTCAATGGAACGCTGTGGAACGACCTCGAGCAGGCGGGCATCTTCGAGATGGTATCGAAGAGCTTCTATCCGCTGGCCGTTCCAGGATCGCCGCGGCAGGTCCAGCTGGAGGCCTGGAGCAATCCACCGCCCAACGCCGCCATGGTGGCTTTCGGCAACCTCGCCCTGGCTGGCGAAGACCTGGCCATGCAGGGCTGGCTCTACGACGTGAAGAACCCGGCGTCCCCTCTGGTGCTGGGCAAGCAATATCGCGAGAAGGCCACGGAGCAGAACGCGCGGCTCATGGCGCACCGCTTCGCCAACGAGATCATCCTGCGCCTGGGCGGCGGGATCGCCGGTATCGCCGAAAGCAAGATCTATTTCATCAGCAGCCGCACGGGAAACAAGGAAGTCTGGGGAATGGACTATGACGGCTACGGCCAGCGCGCCGTGACCCGGCTGGGATCCATTGCGCTTTCACCGAAGGCGTCTCCCGACGGCGGACGCGTGGCCTTTACCTCTTATGCGCGCGGCGGCGCTGACCTGGCCGTGTACTCCATCGAACTGGGACGCATGGTCGCCTTCCCACGCTATGCGGGGACGAACTCCTCCCCATCGTGGTCGCCGGATGGAAGCAAACTGGCGTTTTCCTCTTCCATGCGGGGTGATCCGGAAATTTTCGTGGCGGATTCCTCGGGCGCGAGCCCAAAGCGCATCACAGCGTTCAAGGGGCCGGATACGTCGCCGGTGTGGAACCCGAAGACCGGAACCCAGATTGCGTTTGTGAGCGGACGCAGCGGCCTGCCGCAGATCTACACCATGGACGCCGACGGCACCAACCTGCAGCGGCTGACCGACGGCGGCTACGCAGTATCGCCGGCCTGGTCGCCCAACGGGCAATTTCTGGCCTTCTCGTGGATCCGTAACTACGGGCCGGGAGAACCGGGAGGTCAGGACATCTACATCATGGACCTCTCGAGCAAGCAATGGGTTCAACTGACACACTCCGGCGGGCGCAATGACTTCCCGTCATGGTCAGCCGACGGCCGTCACCTCGTGTATCAATCCACGCGCGGCGGTGCAACCCACATCTGGACCATGCTGGCCGACGGTTCGCAGCCCCGCCAGCTCACCACTTCCGGAAGCAACACCCAACCCACCTGGAGCCCCAGGTGAACCGGTTTTGCTTGACTGAAACAACGCGAAAAGGTATCCAGACTAGAGCAGGAAAGCGCGACATCGCGCACGGGAGGAACCGTTGACGCCGAAAATGCTGCAGTGGAGTCTGTTGACCCTGATCGTGGCTGCTGTGCTGATGGTCGGTTGCAAGAAGGAGGTACCACCGCCACCGCCTCCGGCTACGCCGCCTCCACCTGCACCTACGGCATCGCTGGCCGCGAATCCCAACGCCATCGTGAAGGGCCAGTCCACCATCCTGACCTGGCGTACCAGCAACGCCACAGAGGTCAGCATTGAGGGCATCGGAACGGTTGATTCCGACGGCTCGCGCTCGGTGTCACCGGAAGCCTCCATCACCTACCGCCTGACCGCTCGCGGCCCTGGAGGCACGCAGGAAGCCACCGCCCGCGTCACGGTCACCGAGGCACCCACGGCTCCTGGCGTGAGCGAAACTGAAGCCCAGATGTTCGCGCGCAGCGTGAAAGACATCTTCTTCGACTACGACCAGTACGACATCCGGGCTGACGCTGAGCGCACGTTGCGCGACAACGCGCGCTTCCTCACCCAGCACCCCAGCCTGCGCTTCGTCATTGAGGGCCACTGCGACGAACGGGGATCCATTGAGTACAACCTCACGCTGGGCGACAGCCGCGCCCTGGCTACGCGCGATGCCTTGGTGCGCCTGGGCGTGTCTGCCGACCGCATCCGAGTGGTGAGCTTCGGCAAAGAGAAGCCGTTCTGCACTCAGTCCAACGAAGACTGCTGGCAGCAGAACCGCCGCGGCCACTTCGTGCTGGAAAAGTAAACAGCGAACGCACGAGTCTGCATCCAACGGAACAGGTACATGACTATGCGAAGAATTCTTTGTGTCGCAATTCTGCTGGCGTTTCTGCTTTCCGGAACCGTACACGCGCAGAGTACGAAGGACCGCCTTATCCGACTGCAGGCCACGGTGGACGCTTTGCAAACGCAAATGACGCTCATGCAGCGATCGTTCGACGAGCGCATGGGCGTGATGCGCAATCTGGCCGATCAGAGCACCGATAACCTCAACAAGATGGCGGAAACCGTTACTCGCCTGGAGCGGGCGCTGACCGAGCAGGCGGGCCAGACCGGAGACAAGGTGGAACAGGTCTCGGTGCAGGTACAGGCGCTGCAGGACTCGCTGGATGAGTTGAAGGCCCGCACAGCCAGGCTTTCGCAGCAACTGGAAGAGATGAAGGCGACGCAAGCCAACATCGGCGCAGCGACGCCGGGCAATCCGCCCGCGGACGCTCCACCTGCGGATACTCTGTATAAGAACGCGCTCACCGACTACAACGCCGGCCGCCACGACCTGGCCATGCAGCAGTTCCAGGACTACCTGAAGTACTACTCCAACACCGAGCTGGCGGGAAACGCGCAGTTCTACGTGGCTGACCTGGACTACCGCCAGAAGAACTACCAAGGCGCGGTCAGCGGCTACGACAAGGTGATTCAGCAGTATCCGGAAGGCAACAAAGTACGGGCCGCGATGCTCAAGAAGGGCTTGGCGCTTCTGGAGCTGGGCCAGCGCGAACCGGGAGTGAGCACCCTGAAAACCCTGGTGGCGCGCTATCCACGCTCGGTGGAAGCCAACAGCGCGCGGGAGCGGCTGAGAAGGCTGGGAAGGTAGGCAGCCTCCCGGAAGGCCAAACAATGGTTTTGAATGAATGGAATCTTGCAGGTAGTAGGACAAGCTAAACACAAAGGGCACGAAGGCGTAAGGCTGCTTGCCGCGTAAGCGGGGCAAGCGTTGGGCAGGGCAGGAAACCAAGATCCCTCGACGGGCGGGATGACAAGTTCCAGCTCTTGGCTGCCGGCCCAGAGCGAGCAAGTGGTTCGCAAGAGCGCGGGCGAGTCGCCCGCTTCCACACGGGATGACGGTCAACAGATTATGGCGAGCTTGCGCGGTGATTACAGTGTCTACGGTACCCACGTAAAACCGGTCAGCGGATTGCCGTAGAAGGCGTCCGTCTTCCACGCCAGCTTGTTCCATACACCATCTGGGGTGCCCGTGAACTTGACCGGCACGATCACCTTGTCACTGCCCAACTTGTTGGCCGTGGCGATGCCGTTTTCGACGATCTTTCCATCCTCAGCCACAGTAAACTTTAGCGACCGTGCCAGGCGGCCACTGGCCAGGATTTTCAGCTCGTATTCCCCTGGATTTCCGCTGAACAGGTGCATCTTCCCGGTCTCTCCCGGGAGAGGGGTTCTCTTTTTCCCGGTCTTGTCCCATCCGAACACGCTGTAAAACTTGCATTCGACTCGCGTCCACTCCCCTTGCTGGGGCACGCTTTCGGATACCGTTCGTGCGTTTGCGAGAGTGACCTGACCGCCGCAACTCGCCTCGCCGATCTGCTCCCCGTCCAGCAAGATCAAGCCCACCTCTTTCCCCTGGTAGAGGAGATGGGGCTTGATGGAGGAGAAGGGGGGCGGTGTCTCTCCCGGCAGGCTTGAGAAATCGCCGCGAGCCCAGAAGACCGCCTCGAAACGGGGAAGTTCCGGATTTTCAAACCCGAGGTAGACATAGCCGATGGGTAGCAACCAATCGTGGTCCACGTAATAGACGAACCTGTTGATCGCCTTGGGACCGTGCTCGTTGGAGCGGGACTTCACCACCTTGGCCTTGCCGGTAAAGAGGGTCGTGACCCCTTTCTCGGACAGCGGGTTGCGGAGTCGTATGGCGAAGCTCACGGGACCAATGTAGGTGACGCTCTTGTCTTCTGGAACATGATCCCGGCCGCCGCACTTCGTGTGCATCGAGTCCCCGGAGGGAGTCTCAGTCGTCTCGCAGTCGAACTTCACCCACACTCCGCGCCCGGGAAGCGTGACTTCCACGAAAAGCTGGTCGCCGCTTTCGATCGAACCATTCACCCGAAACTCGACTTTGGGCAACCAGCTCCAAATGTCGTAGTTCTTGCGATACTCGTTGAGTGTATAAGCCGTAAAGTACAAAGAGTCCTTCTGAATGGACGGCCCTTCCTGGGCTGAAGTCCAGGAGGTCATCCCGATCAGCATGAACACGGCCAGCAGGAGCAAGGTACCCGCCCGAAATCTTGGTTTGCCTGTCATAGCATCCTCGCGAATCATGGAGTAGGAACTCTGTATCTACGCCGCCCCAGCGAAACACGACCGGCGGTGGTGGAAAGGCTAAGGCGGCGCGCTAAAGCCGGTGAGGGGATGGCCGTAGAACGCTCCCGTCTTCCACGCCAGGCGGTCCCAATTTCCCTCCTGGGTTCCGATCACCTTGACGGATACGATCACGCGATCGCTGCCCAGCTTGTTGGCGGTGGCAATGCCGTTGTCAAAGCTGCCGTCGGCTGCGACCGTGAACTTGATCGAGCGGGCCAGTTCTCCTTTGGACACCGCCTTGATCTCGTACTCGCCCGGGTTCTCGCTCAACACGTGGAGTTCACCTTTTTCACCGGGGATCGGAGTCCGTTTTTCTCCGCTCTTGTCCCAACCAAGCACACTGGGAAACTGGCACTCCACTTGTTCCCACCTTGCCTTTTGGGGAATGGATGGATCCACGTAATGACTGGTTGCGTTTTCAACCCTGGCATCGCACCTGGCCTTGCCGACAGGCGTGTTGCCGATGAAGATCCTGCCGACTTCTTTTCCGTTGTAGAACAGGTGGGGCTCGAAGTTGGGATAGGAGCCGCGAACCCAGAACGCCGCCAGGAATTTCGGGCTATTCCCCCCTTCCGGATCAAGAAAGATGTAGCCGATAGGGAGGTTCCAGTCGTGGTCTACGTAATAGACCCATTCGGCGGCCGTCTCGTGTTTGTCGGTGTTGGAAGGGACCCTGCCTACCTTGGCCTTGCCGCTGAAAAGGATCTGGTTGGTCTCGGTTACCTCGTTGCGGAGGCCAATGGAAAAGCTGACCTGCCCGATGTGGGTCACACCTTTGGCACGGTCAAGAGCATTTCCACCGCACTCGGTGACGTCCCACCAATATCCCGGACCGATGAGGCCGGTCTTGCAGTCGAACGACACCCAGGGGCCGGTGGGGAGCTTGAACTCCACGTAAAGCTGGCTGCCGCTGGCGATCGGCCCGTTGACTCGAAAATCGATTTTGGGGACCCAGCTCCAGAGCTTGTCATTCTTGCGATATTCGGGAATCGACCAGGCAGTGACTTGGATGGAATCCTTGGCGATGGTGGGCTCGTCCTGGGCCCAGGCGGGACTGCTTGCCACGGTTACGAGAAGGAATAGGGCAAGCACCAGGAGCGAAGTAAACCGCCAGAATCCTACGTTGTTCTTCATAGCGCACCTCACCGCGGGAGCGGATGATACCGCATTGGCGCCCAGTTTCCCAGGTTTTCAGTTCTCCCAAGTCGGGCGTATCCGGACCGCGACTTACGGCAGCGCAGCACAGCCCGCGTGAAGCGAGGTTGCACGACCCTAGCATTCCCATCAAGGCGCCCTACGGCGGGGCGGTAAAGCCGGTGAGCGGGTTGCCGTAGAAAGCTTCCGTCTTCCAAGCAAGCTTGTTCCAGGGGCCCTCGGCGGTCCCGACCACACTGACGGGAATAATCACCTTGTCGTTGCCCAGCTGGTTGGCTGTTGCGATGCCGTTATCGTAGCTACCGCCTTCGGCGACGGTGAATTTCGCCGTGCGCCTGAGGCGGCCATCCTTCAGCACCTTGATCTCGTACTCGCCGGGACTCAGCTCGGTAACAGCGTCATTGCCCGCGAAAAACTCACATCTTACCGGCTGTCCTGCGCAGTTGATGCCCTCGGCTACCGGCTTGCCTTGATGAAACAGGTGGGCGCTGGTCCCGACCCAGTGGTCGGAAAACTCGAATTCAAAATTGATCGCCCGGTTACCGTGAGAGAGGTAGCCGATGGGAATTCTCCAATCCTCGTCTACGTAAAAGACGTCCGAGGTTCTGTCCTTCATGTGAGGGGGCGTCTTCCCCACCTTCGCTTTGCCTCGGAACAGGACAAGGTTGGTCCCCATCAGTTCGTTGCTGATGTGAATGGAGAAGTCCACCAGCCCGGTGAAGCGAATACTCTCTTTCTCGTGCCCACCCAGGCACTCCCACGCCGAGGAACCGGCAAATTCGCTTTTGAACACGCAGTCGCCGGTCAGCCAAGGCTTCTTGCCGGGGTACGACACTTCCACCCAGATCCGGCTATTCTTGGTGGGCTCGTTGACCCGAAAGTTGAGGGTGGGTGACCAGGCCGGCGGGGCGTCACCACGGCGAGTGGGGCCATACTGCCATTGCTGCAAAGTGACCCGGACAGAATCCTTGACAATGGTGGGCTCGCTCTGGGCCAGAGCGGTTTGGCTTGCGGTCGGAAGCAGCAACAGAACAGCCAGCAGCAAGAACAAAGGAACCCGCCGTGACGTAATCTTGCTTTTCATGGCGCACCTCGCGAGTTGTGAAGCGAATTGGCTGAATCAGGCCGAAGGCGGCTCGGATGCATGAGAGAACGCGAACGATATTCACAGCGTCAGCCGAAGTCAAGAGGCTCATGAGGCGAAGTCCCAAAGGGAATGCAAGATGGGATGACAACTCAGGAGGGGGGAAACCAAGATCCCTCGACGCGCCCTCCCCGCCAAGCGGTGTCGGGCGGCTCGGGATGACAAATTCAAGAGGAGTGGCCGTTTCTCAAGAGGAGTGGTGGTTTCATGCCGGCTGAAGCCCGCTCCAACCGGCTTCTCCGGCCGAGGGCGGCCGGGCTACAGGCGCGTGCCGCTACTTCTTGTCTTCTCCCGCTTCCAGGGTGCGCAGGCAGTACTTTACTTCCTGGGCCATTTCGGTAACGCGCATGCCACTTTTCACCATCAGCTTGCAGGAGAGCGCGACGTGGCTGGGCGTGCCGTCCCCATGGTCAACGGTGACACGGCAATACTGACACTCCTCGTTCCAGCAGAAACGGCCGTAGGGAATGGTTTCCGGCGCCAGATACTGAAAGACACGCAGCAGCATGTTGCCGTCTGGAACGGAATACTCGCGACCTTTCACGATGATCTGGACCAGGCGGTCGAAAGGGCGGAACAGAGGGCCGGGTGTGCTCATGAGCGGGCGCAGCGATTCTAAATGCTAGCTGCGTTGCTCACAAAACCCAAGGGCAGCCATTCCTCGTCCCTGCTGAGGAAGGCTGCCCTCGGTTGGCCTGCGCGGAAAACCGGCTCGGGCACGATGGCGGGACAGCGCAGGAAGTTTCTGGACAAGTCAGAAACGGCCCGTCCCACGGCCCTGCCGCGAACTCCTGCCGGAGCGGTCGTCGCGATCGCGGCGTCCGTCGCGGCGGGCATCGTGCCGGTCGCGCAGCCGGTCGCGCTCGCGCCGGTGGTGAGCCTTCAAACGGTCGCGTTCCCGCTTCTGGTGTTGCTTCAGGTTGCGACAACGCTCGCTGGAGCGGTCCTGCCGGCAGGCTTCACGCTCCTGCTTCTGATGCTCCTTCAGGCGCTGAAATTCTTCCTTCTCATGACGGGCCAGGCGCCTACGTGCATCGCCGTAGTTGTAGTCGTCGTCGGCCTTCGCCAGAACCGGCAGGCCTGCGAGAATGGCCGCTGCCAGAAACAGTCCCAAGCGTTTCATGGATCGTGAGTCCTCCCAGAAAACGCTGTCTGAAAGTGGAAACACTGAGGCGGAAGAAAAGTTGCGAGGCACGATGGCGGCCGGGGACGGCCGCCCCACACATGCAACAGCCCGGCCGAGGGCGGCCGGGCTACACGCTACCGCAGCTCTTCCATCACCTCGTCGAGGGCCGCGCGAGGAGGGCGCAGTTCGTCGAACTCCAGGGCAGTCAGCGGTTTTTCCGTCAGGTGGAGCAGATCGAGGAAGTTGGGCTTCTTAGGTTCGACGTAGAACACGCCGGTGAGCACCTCATGGTTGGCGTGGGCTTCGAGCAGAGTGCGGATGGCCTCGATGCGGTTAGTGGGATCGTAATCGTCGGTGAGCTTGCGCAGACGAAGGCGCGAGCCGTCGTGCATGGTGACGTCGATGGTGGTGCCCGGGTCGTACTCAACGCTGATGTCTTCGAAGAAAGGCACGAAACTCACGTCGTGCAGGGGTTCGTCGTGCTCCTTCACGTATTTGTAGGACTTGGTGGAGCCCTCGTGGTCGTTGAAGGTGACGCAGGGGGAGATGACGTCGATCATGGAGGTGCCGTTGTGCGCCAAGGCAGCCTTCAGGATGGCGAGCAATTGCTTCTTGTCGCCGGAGAAAGAGCGCGCTACAAAGGTAGCGCCCAGTTCGATGGCCATGGCACAGGTGTCGATGGCGGGCAGGTCGTTGATGACCCCGGTCTTGAGCTTCGACCCCCTATCGGCAGTCGCCGAGAACTGGCCCTTGGTCAGCCCGTACACGCCGTTGTCCTCAATGATGTAGACGATGGGCAGGTTGCGGCGCATCAGGTGGACGAACTGGCCCATGCCGATGGAAGCGGTATCGCCATCGCCGCTGACGCCGATTCCGATCAGCTTGCGATTCGCCAGCAGCGCTCCCGTGGCCACGGAAGGCATGCGCCCGTGCACGGCGTTGAAGGAATGCGAGCGGTTCATGAAGTAGGCGGGGCTCTTCGACGAGCAGCCGATACCGCTGAACTTGGCCACGTCCTCGGGCTTGACGCCCATCTCGAACATGGCGTCAATGATGCGCTCGGAGATGGCGTTGTGACCGCAACCGGCGCAAAGCGTGGTCTTACCACCCTTGTACTCAATCACCGTCAAGCCGATGCGGTTGGTTTTTTCCGCCGGCGCCGCGGGAGTGGTGCTCATGATTACCTGCCCTCCTGGGAAATGATGCCGTCGGTGACGGAGCGGGCGTCGATGGGAAGCCCGTTGTAGTGGCGGACGCTGCGCAATCTGGCGATGCGGCCGGCGTCCAACTCCTGGCGCATCAGGCTGAGCATCTGTGCGTCGCGGTTCTGCTCCACCACATA
>JBOGLL010000078.1:0-3088 GCA_050746065.1 Terriglobales bacterium
GGTCCTCGGCCTTGTACACGATGCCCATGGCGCCCTTGCCCAGTTCGCCCTTGACCTCGTACCGGCCGACCTTTTCCACCGACATGCGCTGCCCTTCCACCGACACGCCGCGCACCCCCCCTGCAAAGGAAATTGTACGCGCTGGAAACACGGATAACACCGTCGGCTGACCAAGTGCAGGGCCCTTGGAGCGTGATTGCAACACGATTCACGCCTCTTCCGAAACGACCAATTCCCAATGCCAACCTGGTTGGGCCTCCTCGCTGCGGTGAGATAATAACTAGGAATGAATCGTGTGCGGGCCCTGCGGTTAGCTCTTCCTGTCGCGGTGGCGACGCTTTTGCTCGTCGCCAATGACGCTGCCGTGAGTGTGTCCGGACAACCTCTTTCCCAAACGCCGGGGACGGGAAAAGTTTCGAAAAACCAAGCACAGACGTGTGCAGTGACAAGAGCTCCGGCCGTGCCCTTTGTGCCTCCCAAACCCTATCCCGCGAGGCCCATCGGGGATTCTTTCTGGTTCGGTAACAAGAAGTTATGGACCCTGTTGCCCGCCAATGGAACCTGGCGACTGGGCCACTACAGTCCAACCACGCCGGGGTTCAGACAGAAGATCTTCTGGTGGCGAGAAGGGCATTTTTGGCGCGCGGATCCTACTCCTGCATTGACGGTAAGGGGCAAACGATTGGATGGAGCAGCGCCCGATTTCATGATTCCGCGCGCGAACAGCGGGTACAACGAATTCTTCAAGTCGTTTATGTTGGTGGGGGTGGATTTTCCAACCGTCGGATGTTGGGAAGTTACCGGGCGCTTTGATGGCGAGGACCTCGCCTTCATCATATTGGTCGAGGACGGCACTGCGGACTAGAAAGGGCGTGTACGGCGGCGCGAGGACAGAGGCCCTCTACCCTCATTGTGTCAATCTTTTTCCTGCTGCCATCTGCGATATGCCTCACTGCGCGATAGGCCCAGCTCGCGGGCCACCACTTTGAGCGCTGCTTTTTCGTCCAGATCCTGCTCCCGCATCACCTGCGCCAGGCGCTCGCCGATCCTGGCGGGCCCAGCCTTCGTACCGCCTGGCTCTGCCTTGCCGATCAGGACCGTGATCTCACCGCGGACGGTCTGCGCCCTCACTGCCGCCAGCACCTCGGCAGCCGGCCCTCGCAGGAACTCCTCGTGCAGCTTGGTGATCTCGCGGGCAATCACCACCGGCCGCTCGGGTCCCAGTACCTCCACCACGTCTTCCATGCATTCCACCAGCCGATGGGGAGCTTCGTAGAACACTTCCGTGGATTCTGAATCGCGGACCTGCTCCAGCGCCTTCCTCCGCTGACCCTGCTTTGCGGGCAGGAATCCTGCGAAGCGAAACGAATCCGTAGGCAGGCCGCTGGCGGCCAGGGCAGCCATCACCGCGGAAGGTCCCGGAATCGGAACCACGGGAATCTTGTGTCGGATGGCCAGCGCGATCACCCGATATCCGGGATCGGAAATGCCCGGCATCCCGGCGTCGGAGACCAGTGCGATCCGTGTCCCGGCTTCCAGCTTATCCACCAGTTCGGCGGCGCGTTCGGCTTCGTTGTGTTCGTGATAACTAATGGTCGGCGTCGTGATGCCGTAGTGGTCGAGTAGCTTGCGCGTGTGCCGGGTGTCTTCACAAGCGATCAGATCGGCTTCCTTCAGCACCCGCAGAGCGCGCAAGGTGATGTCTTCGAGGTTGCCGATGGGCGTAGCCACCACGTATAGAACCGGCGCAGAGGCAGGTGCGCTCATGGGGCCGCAGTCTACCACCTGTCCGCGAAAGCGCCGGAGGCGCGGCGTATGCTAGCCCAGCGCTTCAGCGCTGGGTCCACGAGCAGGTTTCTCGAGTCCCGTAGGGACGGCACCCTTAAATTGACGCTCCCCACCCCGGCCCCTAGAATCAAATCACCCATGCCTCTGCACGAATATCTTTGCAAGAAATGTGGGCATCGTTTCGAGCGCATCCAGAAGTTCTCCGACCCTCCCGCGAAGAAGTGCCCGGAGTGCGGTGGAGCGCTGGAGCAGGTATTGCACGCCCCGGCGGTGCAGTTCAAGGGCACGGGTTGGCACGTCACCGATTACCCCCGCCAGGGCAGTGACAAGGCCTCGAAGGAAAGTGCCGCGGCCGCGGATGCCAAGGAGTCCACCAGCGAGAAGGCCGAAGTAAAGACCTCCTCCGAATCCAAGAAGCAGGACGCCTCCGAATCCAAGAAGCAGGACAAGAAAAAGAAGTAGGCGACTGCACAGAGCAATCGCGCGAGTTCAGCCGTCCCGCACTGCGGGAATGAATCGTCACCGCTGCGAAGCGAATCTAATCGGCGGGAGAAGAAACCACCAATGATCCAAGTACGACGCTCTGCCGACCGCGGCCACGTGCAACATGGCTGGCTGGACACTTACCACACGTTTTCTTTCGATACCTACTACGACCCGGCGCACAACCAGTTCCGCGCGCTGCGCGTGATCAACGAAGATCGGGTTGCGCCCGGCGCCGGCTTCCCTTTCCATGCGCACCGCGACATGGAGATCATCACCTACGTACTGGAAGGCGCCCTCGAGCACAAGGACAGCCTGGGCAACGGCTCCATCATTCGCCCCGGCGACGGCCAGCGCATGAGCGCCGGCAGTGGCATCCGCCACAGCGAGGCCAACGCATCCAAGACCGAGTCCGTCCACCTGCTGCAGATCTGGATTCTGCCGGAGAAGAAGGGGATCGAGCCCGGATACGAGCAGAAATCGTTTGCCCCGGAGGAGAAGCGCGGCCGCCTGCGCCTGATCGCCGATCGCAACGCCCGTGACGGCGCCGTGACCGTCCGCCAGGACGTGTCACTCTATGCATCCGTGCTCGCGCCCGGCCAGCAGGTGGAGCACCAGTTCGCACCCAGCCGCCATGCCTGGCTGCAAGTCGCCAAAGGTGCCGTGACCCTGAACGGCCGGAAGCTCGATCAGGGAGACGGCGCTGCCGTCAGCGAGGAGCAGAAGCTCGCCATCCGCGGAGAGAAGGACGCAGAGATCTTGTTGTTCGATCTGGCTTAAGCAGTAGCCCTCTGCTTTTCCTTCTCGACCGTCTTTT
>JBOGLL010000079.1:0-5097 GCA_050746065.1 Terriglobales bacterium
GTGTAGAAGTCAGTAGGGACGTGGGCGTGTCGCCCACGTCCGCACGCTGGTACAATCTTGTCCGCATTTCCCCACGAGGAGGAATCATGGCCACACAAGCCCAGCCCGTATCGGATTTTCCAGTTGCCTACCGGCAGATGATGATGGACGGTTTGCAGCAGGAACTGGAGATCACCAAGAAGGTCATCGGGGCCGTGCCCGACGCGCAGCGCGACTGGCGTCCCGATCCCAAGGCGCGTACCGCCTGGGAACTGGCCTGGCACATCGCTATGGAAGACGTGCTGTTCGTGGAGCAGATCGCCGAACTCAAGTTCGCCTTTCCGGATGATCGTTACAAAGACCAGGAGCCCAAGACCATCGCTGAAATGGTCGGGTGGTACGACCAGAATTTTCGCCGCGCCCTGGACCGGATTCGAGCCATGACGCCGCAGCAACTGGCCACGCCGGTAAACTTCCTGGGCCTGATGAACTACCCGGCGTTCGTGTACCTCGGCCTGGTGAACAACCACAGCGTCCATCATCGCGGACAGCTTTCCACCTATCTGCGGCCGATGGGTTCCAAGGTGCCCAGCATTTACGGCGGGAGCGCGGACGAACCCATGGCGGCGGGGTAGGAACGGGTCGTTTTTGCGGCGTAATGCGGTATGATGAGCGGCAGCAGCGGGCTCCCTCCGTCCCGACGCAAGTCGGGGCAGACTGGCATCGGAGGAAAGGCAACATGCGCAAGTTCAGGATGGTTGCGGGAGTGATGGCGTTCGCGGTACTGATGCTGGCATCTACCAGTTGCGGCGACGACCGCGACCTGCTGTTCATCGCGGTCATCCCCACAGACGTTACTCTGAGGCAGACGGGGCAGACCGCGCAGTTCATCGCGAACGGAGTGTTCAACCGCGGGCCGGACGAGGACATTACGAACAGGGTGACCTGGGCATCGGCCTTGGAGTCGGTGGCAACCGTCAACTCCAGCGGGCTGGCCACAGCCGTCGCGACCAACGGATGTTCAAACACTACCATCACAGCTAGCCTGGAAGGCAAGACGGCCACCGCGAACCTAGCGGTGGAGCTGGTTATCCCTTGCCCGTAGCCCCGCGGCCGCAAGCTGTGGGAACCCCACGAGCTGCCGGCCAGTTGAACGAAAAGGCTTGACGATACTGGCACGCTTCCCCGGTTTGTGTTAGTTTCGCCCCACGGCGGGGTGATATTCCCCCCCACGGAAACACGCCTATGCAAATTGACGACTTGCTGCGCATCGCAATGGAACGCAAGGCTTCCGACCTGCACCTGAAGGTCGGCAACTTTCCCCACGTCCGCGTGGACGGCGACCTGGTGCCGCTGAGTGAACAGCCGCGCATCTCCGCCGAAGAAATGCTGAACATGGCGTTCAGCATGATGTCCAACCGCCAGAAACAGAAATTCAAGGAAGCAGCGGAACTGGATATGGCCTACGGCGTGGCCGGCCTGGGACGCTTCCGCGTCAACGTGTTTCAGCAGCGCGGCAACGTGGGACTGGTGCTGCGCGTCATCCCCACCAAGATCCGGCCGCTGGAAGAGCTGTACATGCCCAAGATCATCGAGCAGATCTGCGACGAGGCCCGGGGCATGGTGCTGGTGACGGGCGTGACCGGCTCCGGCAAATCCACCACGCTGGCGGCCATGATCGACCGCATTAACTCCACCCTGCCGGAGCACATCATCACCATCGAGGACCCGATCGAGTTCCTGCATCGCGACAAGAAGGGATTCGTGAACCAGCGCGAGGTCGAGGTGGATACGCCGTCGTTCTCCTCGGCGCTGCGCGCCAGCCTGCGCCAGGACCCGGACGTCATCCTGGTGGGCGAAATGCGCGACCTGGAAACCATCGGCACGGCGCTGCACGCCGCGGAAACCGGCCACATGGTGTTCTCCACGCTGCACACCCTGGACGCCACCGAGACCATCAACCGCATCATTTCCGTGTTCCCGCCGCCGGAACAGAAACAGATCCGGCTGCAGCTTGCGGCCGTGCTCAAGGGCATCGTGAGCCAGCGCCTCATCAAGCGCGCCGATGGCCAGGGCCGCGTGCCCGCCGTCGAAGTCCTGATCGCCACGGCCTACATCCGCGAGTGCATTATCACTCCGGAAAAAACCCGGCTCATTCACGAAGCGCTGGCCGCGGGCGTCTCCCAGTACGGCATGCAGACCTTCGACCAGTCGCTGTACGACCTGTACACGCAAGGATTGATCACCTACGAAGTCGCGCTGGAAAACGCCTCCAATCCCGACGACTTCAAGCTGCGCTGCCAGGGCATCGCCTCGACCGCCGAGTCCACTCGCGGAGAAATGCAGCAGGCGGGATTCAAGAAATAGAGGCAGCTGTCAGCATTCAGCCATCAGCCTTCAGCCAAATCCACATGGCTGGAGGCTGATTTGCTCTGTTTGTACCTGCTCAATCTCTACGCCACTTGTCATCCTGAGCGAAGCGAAGGATCTATGCATTTCGCCTGATGTGCCGACGCCAGCCGCAGTGCATAGATCCTTCGTCGCTGCGCTCCTCAGGATGACAAACCATGGAACGAGTACACTCTTCGAGTGTTCCGCCGCTCGCGCAAGCCGCTGGATGAGCCCGCGCTCTACGAGTACGCCGTGGGGGCGCTGGCGCGGCGCATGAGGAGCGTCGCGGAGATGAAGCGACTGCTGCGCCCGCGCGTCGCGCCCGATGCCAGCGGAGAGGCGATGGTGGAAGCCGTGGTCCGCCGCCTCAAGGACCACAACTATCTGAATGATTCCGCTTACGCGGCCACGTTCTCCACGTCGCGAAAAGAGAACGAGAAGCTGGGACGGCGCCGCGTGGTCACCGAGCTCAAGGCACGCGGCGTCCACGGAGAGGTGATTGAAAGGGCCGTGGACGCGGCCTACCAGGGCGTGAATGAAGAGAAGCTGGCGCGGGCCTTCCTCGCGCGCAAACGCATGCGGAGACCTTCCACCCAGAAAGAAGCCGCACGCATCTTCCGTTCCATGGCCCGGGCGGGCTTTTCCACCGGCGTCATCTTCCGCATCCTCAAGAAGTGGGATGTGGAGGATGAAGTGCTGACCGCGCTGGAAACCGAGCAGGACTAGCCACAGAGACACAGAGACACAGAGAAAATCTGGTCATGTTGTCATCTGGTCATCTCGTCATGTGAAACACGAGCGAGCAGTCAGATGACCCGATGATCACATGACGACATGACCACATTCTCTCTGTGTCTCTGTGCCTCTGTGGCTAACTGATAAAATCGAGCCACGCATGCCCACCGGTTCTGAAATCCGCGAGATGTTCCTGCGCTACTTTGAGCAGCAGGGGCACCGGCGTGTGCATTCCTCGTCGCTGGTGCCGGCCAACGACCCCACGCTGCTGTTCACCAACGCGGGCATGAACCAGTTCAAGGACGTCTTCCTGGGCGTGGAAAAGCGCGAGTACGTGCGCGCCACCACCTCGCAGAAGTGCGTTCGGGCGGGCGGGAAGCACAACGACCTGGAAAACGTGGGCTTCACCAACCGCCATCACACGTTTTTCGAGATGCTGGGCAACTTCAGCTTCGGCGACTACTTCAAGAAGGAAGCCATTGAGTACGCCTGGGAACTGGTGACGTCGAAGGACTGGTACGGCATCCCCAAAGAGAAGCTCTACTTCACCGTCTTCAAGGGCGAGTCCGCCACGGCGGACGTGCCGCGCGATGCCGAGGCCTACGACTTCTGGCTGAAGGTGGGCGCGCCCAAAGACCGCGTCCGCGAAATGGGGATGAAGGACAACTTCTGGGCCATGGGCGATACCGGGCCCTGCGGGCCGTGCAGCGAGCTGCACTACGACATGGGAGCGGCAGCCAGCGACCTCGGCCACGCGGACTGCAAGTTCCCCTGCGACTGCGGGCGCTACGTCGAGATCTGGAACCTGGTGTTCATGCAGTTCGACCGCGATGCGAGCGGCACGCTGAATCCGCTGCCCAAACCCTGTGTGGACACCGGCGCGGGCCTGGAGCGGGTGACTGCGGTGCTGCAAGGCAAGGTGTCGAACTACGACACGGACTTGTTCACGCCGCTGATGCAGCGCGCGGCCGAGCTGACCGGCGTCTCGCTGGTGAAAGAGCTGGAAAAAGAGGCGCACCAGAAGACCGCAGCTTCCCTTCGCGTGATCGCCGACCACGCGCGCGCCACCACGTTCCTGATCTCCGACGGGGTCGTGCCATCGAATGAGGGCCGGGGGTACGTGCTGCGCAAGATTATGCGGCGGGGCATTCGCCACGGGAGACTGCTGGGTCAGGAGAAGCCGTTCCTGCATGAGATGGTGTACGCCGTCCGCGATCTGATGAAGGGCGCGTATCCGGAATTGATGGACAGCGCGGAGCGCGTGGCCCGGATCGTGGTCGGCGAAGAGACGCGCTTCGCAAATACCGTAGCCCTGGGACTGAAGAAGCTGGATGAAGACCTTTCGCAGTTAAGGGGGCCGCAGGCTCCTTACGCGGGCGAGAAGGCGTTCCGCCTCTACGAAACCTTCGGTCTGCCGCTCGACTTCATCGTGGATGCCACGCGCGATGTCGGCATCAGCTTTGACCACAAAGGATTCGACCAGGCCATGGAGGCCGAGCGTACCCGTGCTCGCGCTTCCTGGAAAGGCGCGGCGAAAGAAGGCGCCAGCCCGATTTATCGCGAGATTACGAAAACGGGCTTTGAGGGCTACACGCGGTTGGAGTCGGACGGGTCGAAGGTCCTGGCCATTGTGAAGGACGGCAACCCGGTGGCGGCGCTCAATCCGGGCGAGCAAGGCGAAGTGGTGCTCGACCACACACCTTTCTATGCCGAATCGGGCGGGCAGGTGGGCGATGTGGGCTGGTTGTACAACGACGAGCACAACGCCGTGCTCGCCGAAGTGCGTGCGTGCTTCTTCCCCGTGCAGGGAGTGCGGGCGCATCGCGTGCTGGCCAAGCAGCCCATCCGCGTCGGTGACAGCGTGGATGCGGTGGTGAGCGCAGAAGTGCGCGCGCACACGGTCCGCAACCACACGGCCACGCACCTGCTGCATGCGGCCCTGCGCGAGATCCTGGGCAAGCACGTGAAGCAGGCGGGATCGCTGGTGGCGCC
>JBOGLL010000080.1:0-5755 GCA_050746065.1 Terriglobales bacterium
GATCCAGCCGGACATGAAGCGCGGTGCCCTCTGGCACCACCATGGCAGCCTTGGCTGTAACTGTGTAGGCAGCGCCCGCCACACCGATGGCGAGAGCAAGTGCCAGACCCACCATGAGGTAGCGAGACTTAAGGAATCTCATTTCCAACCTCCTGGAAAGACTATTTTGATAACTGACAGGTGGGATGGCAGGATGGCCCTCTGGGCTGCCCAGCTAAGTTGTTGATTCTTCGTAAATAAGGCTGATTTTAGGCGAAGAAAGGGTGGCGGAGAGTAATGTTCCGCCCGATTATGCCATATCTTGTTGAGGGTAAAAGATTTAAGGGTTGGGAGTGGCGTACTGTTTGCCACCCCCAACCCCCGTCTCCCAGGTTCTGTGGTAGGTGCGTACAGTATGGCTGGAGGCCTCCCGCTCGACAAGATAACCGAAGGCCATGTACCGCTGAGCAAGGTTCAAGACGGAGGTCGGGGTACCGCCTTTAACCCTCAGCTAGCAGTTCCAGCACGGCCGTGTTCCATCCCTCCGGACCCGGGGCAGTAGCGCGCCGAACCGTAGGCAGTTGGGTCAGCACTTCCTGATCGAACCCGCCGTCGCGCCGCGGCACAAGTACGGCGCGGTCCACAGCAGCGAGCATTGGGAGATCGTTGGCGGTGTCGCCCAGCGCCGCAAATCGCAATTGAGTCGGCGTGGCAGCCATGTACAGTTCCATCAGCTTCCGCACGGCGCGCCCTTTGTCGCTCCCCTTGAAGAGGTGCCAAAAGCGCCCCCCGCGCACCAACTCCAGTCCCCGCTCGCGCGCAAGTTCGAGGAAGCGAGTCTCGGACGGCCCGTCGGCGCGAGCAAAGAAAAACGGCTCGTCAAAATCGCGTTGCAGGGCGAGCTGGGCGGCAGGCAGAGGCAATCCGGTGGTGGCGGCGACATCCCGCGCGTCCATCTGATGGAAACCCACCACTTCCACGCCCGCTTCCGTGGCAATGCGTTCCAGCTCGTTGATCATCCGGTCGTAGGGCATGGCCAGTGCCAGGCACTTGTAGCTGCCCAGGGGAAAGCCTTGAGGAAGATCCACGTGGAAGTACCCCTGCGGAACATACACACCGCCGCCATTCTCGGTGACGAAGGGATGCTGGTTCCTCAGTTCGCGGCGCAGTGCCTCAATCTCGGCGCTGGTCTTGCTGGAACAGAACACCAGTGGCACCTCGCGACGAGCCAGTTCCTCCAGCGCCGGTTGCGCCGGCTTCCAGGAATAGCTGTCGGTGTCGAGCAGCGTACCGTCCAGGTCCGTGAACATCACCCAACGGACCGGCCACAGATTCCTGGCCAAGGCACTCATGCCAGCACCCCTCATAGATGACGGAAGACCTCCTCCTCCTGGGCCTGGCCACGCTCGCGAATGCGTGTTTCCAGCCACTCCTTCACCAGGTCGCGCCCAGCCAGGCCGAGCGCCACAGCGCCTCCGATCACGATCCCGGCGAACAGGATGGCGAAGCTCACCAGCAGCGCAGTGCGTCCGATGCGGAGCTGTTCCAATGCGACGACCACCGCCAGACTCATCACCAGCAGGCGGACGCCGCCGGCGATCAGGCGCGCCCCCGGCCACTGAGCGTTCACCGCAGCCAGCAGCGCGCTGCGGGCCAGGAACTTGCTGATCAACGAGCCCAGCAATACCACCAGTAACGCGGTAATGATGTCGGGCACATAGTTGACGAACCGGACCACAAGGTTGCGCGTGATCTCCGTGTCCACGGCAGTGAGCGCCATGAGCACAAAGAAGAGCCAGAGCACGCCCTGGAGCAGTCGCGCTGCAAAGTCGCTCGGCGAACGGAATGCGCCCGAGCGGCGCACCATGCTGCCCAGTTCGGTCTCGGCCATGAAGCGGTCGAACTTCAGCGCCTGCAGCAGGCCCTCGGTCAGTACGCGCGCCACATGGGCAATGGCTCCCCCGATGATCAG
This sequence comes from Terriglobales bacterium, assembly GCA_050746065.1. Lineage (GTDB taxonomy): Bacteria > Acidobacteriota > Terriglobia > Terriglobales > Acidobacteriaceae > CAZXVY01. The sequence goes on from JBOGLL010000080.1 coordinate 1,952, forward strand.
CAGGAACAGTACGGTGAACAGCCCGGGCAACAACTGGGCGAACTGCTCGTTCAACCGTCCCAGCGGTATGAGGAAGGTTTGTTCATAGAGTTGTCGCATGGTCTTTCTCCTTCGCGCCCTCGTCTTCAGCAGCCTCTTTCGGGGCTTCTGTTACGGTATCTTTTTCGGGCCCTTTGTCTTTTTCCTTTTCTTTTTCCGCCGTCAGGCCCCAGCGCGCCAGCAGATACGGCTTTTCGGCTTCGAACACGGAGCAGAGTTGCTCGATGCGTTCTTCCACCTGCAGCGCGTTCGAGTCGCGAACTTCCAGCACGAACGAGGCGGTGCGTCCCAGGTAGAGCGGCACCAGCGACTGCATCAGGTGGTCGCGGTCCAGTTTTTTCTGGCGATGGGCCACGGCGTATTCGTAGATCAGCCGCACCCAGAGCGGATCGGGCATGTGGAAGCCGTCTCCGCTGCGTTCGGCGGCGCTGGCCAATCCTTCGCGCACCTCCGGGGAGAGAAACCCCTGGTAGATTTCCCGCAGATCGTTGACGCCCTGGCCGTAGGCGCGGACCATCCGGTTCACATCCACCGCCAGAGGCTCCAGGCCAACGTCGAAGGGAAAACCGAACAAGGGCACGCGCTCGGAAGTCGTGACACCCTTCCACGCTTTCTCGTGCTCACCCATCAAGCCGAACAGGGACCCTACCACTTGCCGGAACATGGCCGTGAGGTCGGCGCCCGGATCTTTGGCGTCGTGCAGCTTGGCGCCCAGATAGGACTGTCCGATGCGGAAGCCTTCGCCCATGGCCGTCACCGTCATCCAGATGTCGATGCCGAAACGGGCCACGTCGGTGTTCCAGACGTCCTTCTCCAGATACCTCTGCGCCATGCGCCCGGAGAAACCGAAGTCACCTCCGATGGGCTGCCGCACACGTTTGCCGAATAGCGCGCGCGTGAGCGGATAAATGATCCCGTTGGTGATGGTGCCGTCGTATTTGTGGCGGAGATAGAGGGGCGAGATGAAATCAAACTCGCGCTCCAGGATGGGCCGCACCAGCAGTTCCACCCACGAGGGCGCGATGCTGCGCAGATCCGAGTCCACCACCAGGCAGGCCTTGGCCTTCAGACGCCGCACCACCTCGAAGATCGTACGGAATGCGCTGCCCTTTCCCGGCAGACCGTGGTAGGGCGTGCTCAGCCGCTGAATGGGACCCATCTGCTGCGCCACCACCAGCAGCGCTTCCACGTCATGCTCGGCGCTCATCGCCACTTCGGGCGTGCCATCTTTGGACCCGCCGTCGGAGTTCACGATGATGGAGCGCCGCTCGGGAAAGTACTTGTGCAGTCCGGCACTCACCGCGCGTACTACGTGTCCGATGGTGCGTGCGTTGTTGTAGCTGGGGATGCCGGCCACGATATCCACCTCGCCGGCGTCCTTTAGTTTGGTGTTCAGTTCCTGGGGCAGGAAGTCGTCCACGCGTCCCCTTCCTCCTCGGTTGGCTCACGGGTGCGGCAGCGAATCAGCTTGCTACCGACTGCACCTCTCGCTTGCGCGCGATCAGCGACCGGTTATCTGCGTCCACCGCCTCGCACAGCTCACCCAGGAACCCGGGCAACGCGGAGGTGATGCGGTTCCAGTTCGGGATGAGCGGCATCCCCAGCGGGTCGGAGAAAAATTCCTCCGTGGCCAGCTTCAGACCTTTGGCGAAGGTCTCCACCGCGGTCTCTTCCTCGTGGCGGTCGAAGGTAAGGCCATTGATCATGGCGTCGGCGTGGTAGCGCGTGATGGTGTCCTCCGCCGTACGCCGGTAGCGCACCCACAGGGTCTGCATGCGTCCGGTGTCGAAGGTGACCTCTTCCGCCGATAGGATGCGGAACAGCGACTTGGCAATGTCCACGGACATTTTCATCAGGCCCTTCGTGGGATCCGCCTGCGAAAGTTCCTGGTGCTTGTGCTCGTAGTTCTCGGCGATATCCACCTGGCATACGCGCTTCACCGAGCAGTTGCGATACACCTCGGCGAGCACGCCCACCTCCAGTCCCCAGTCGGAGGGAATACGGTTGGCGCGCGCCAGGTCGGTCTGCATGGCGAATTCTCCCGCCAGCGGATAGCGGAAACTGTCCAGATATTCCAGCAAGGGAAGATTTCCGAACAATGAAATCAGCGAACGCAGCAGCGGGGAAACGAACAGGCGGGTCACGCGGCCGTGCATTCGGTCGCTCACCCGGGCGTAGAACGCCTTGCAGAACTCGAAATTGATGTTGGGATTCACCACCGGATAGCACAGCCGGGCCAGCATCTCGCGGCTGTAGTTCACAATGTCGCAATCGTGCAGCGCGATGCAGTCGGCGCGCCGCGAGCCCAGTACGTAGCCATAGGCCATCCAGCACGAGCGACCCTTGCCGTTGACCCCGGCAGCCAGGCCGTTCTCCTCCAGGATGCGGTACAGCTCCTGCACCCGTTTGCCGTCGTTCCATAGCACGCGCACGTTGCCCGGCAGTCCCGCAACGCGCTCCTGCGCATCACGAAACTGCTGCTCGCTGGCCGAACCCAGCGTCACAATGAACTGGTCCACGAAGCGCACCCCACCCAGCTCGCGCAGAATGCGTTCCATGGCGGGCTTTTCAAACTCGGTATAGAGTGCGGGCAAGACTAAGGCGATGGGATGCTGTTGCACGAAGCGCTCCAGCTGCGATTCCACGACCTCCGGGCTGGCTTCTCCCAGGCGGTGGAGCGTAGTGACAACGCCACTCTGATAAAAATCCGACATGGGCCCTCCTTACACAGTTCTATTTTGTTTGGGGAGGCGACAGGCCGGTCTCACTGCCGGCGTGTGTCGGCCTCGGAATGGACGCGCCAAGCGAGCGCAGTAGCAAACTTGGATGCCAGGTGGCAAGCCCAGGATGGCTCGTCCACAAGTTCTTTCTCGCCGTGAATGTTACACCCGCTCTTGTGGAAAACGCGGATGCAAACCGGTTTGTGGACTACAAATCTACTTCGATGCCACCAGCGAATTGGTGATAGCGTGCACAGAGAGCGCGATGCGGTTGCGTACTCCCACCTTGCGCATCAGTTTGGCCACGTGTGCTTTTACGGTGCGTTCCTCGATGCCCAGCGCCGCACCGATCTCCTTGTTCGAGCGCCCGGCCACCAGCAGCTCCAGCACTTCTTTTTCGCGGTCGGTAAAAGTGCCGCGGCCACCGCCGGGAAAGAAGCGTCCGGGCGCGGAGGTGACGCGCTCGATGAACAGCGAGATCACCCGCCGCGGCGCCCACACCGATCCCTGGAACACCATGCGGATGGCCATTACGAACTCGTCGGGCGAAGCCGCTTCATCCACGTAACCCTTCGCCCCCGCGGCCAGCGCCTTGAGGATGGTCTCGTCGTCGGTGCCGCTGCCGGTGACGATGATGCGCAGGTCCGGGCGCGACACCTTCAGGCTGGCCATCAGGTCGAACAGGTTCTGTCCGCCCCGGCTGCCCAGCAGGACCAGGTCCACATCGTCGCGCGTGGTCAGGTCAGCCAGCGTAGCCGCAACCATGGATAGATCGGGCTGCGCATCGAACAGCGAGCGGAAGCCCACCAGCCGCAGCGGGTCACTCTCCACCACGGCGATTCGGATGTGCGGCTTTTTGGCAGTGGGACTCATGAGTTCCGCTCCCTGAATTGCCGCCCAGCATACCGTCATTCGCTGGCGATGGGAAGTGTTCGTCTCAACACTGCGCGTATCGAAGGTGTACCGACCATGGTGCGCGATTGTGTGGCGCGGCCGTCCTCGGCTGCCTCTACGCGCCGTGCCTTTCCGGTGCTGACATGAGAGT
>JBOGLL010000081.1:0-3479 GCA_050746065.1 Terriglobales bacterium
GCCGACGAAGCGTCCACGTCCACTCGCAAGTCGAAGCTGCGGGAACGCTCCATGGCATCCCAGAGAACCAGCGAAACTTCTCCCGGTGCGCGGCCGTGGATCAGCAACTGCGTGGGCGTGACCACCAGCGCGTCGGCGATGGCCGGATCGGTGACCGACACCCGGATGAGCCGGTCGGTGGTGTTCACCAGGATGGACTTGCCTACCATCACCCGCAGCGGCACGGCGCCTTCTGTCACCGCCTGGTCGAGCGTGGTCTGCTCCATGCCCGGAGTCGGAGCCAGGGGCTGGCCCGGCTGAGACGTTTGTCCGCCCATGGCGCTGCCCGCCTGCTGGGCTGCGCCGGAAATGGCGCTCCCCAGGCCGCCGGCCGGCTGCTTCTTGGGCATCAGGACGCCGGCTTCTCCCACCGCCTGCGCCCAGGCTCCGGCGGCCAGAACCATCAGCGAAATCACCCCCGCAACCGCTGTGAGCAACTGCCTGCGAGTCGTCGTTCTCATCCTCGTCTCCGCTCCTCTCGAACGGCAACTGCTCCTCAGAATGATTTCTGCTCTACCTTGTCGCCCTTGATCACCTGCACCACTTGCGCGGGCGGCTTCTCCACAGGCTTGCCGCCTGACCCCCGCGGCGTACGGATGGCCACAGTCTTGGGCCTTCCGCCCTCCAGGGCCACCTCTCCGAAACCCGCCCTGGTGTACAGATTGCCGTAGAGCGTGGCCTTGGGCTTGCTCTCGTCGCGGTCCAGCGGATTGCGCAGCGCCAGGTGGATCTTCCCCTGCGTCACTGCCAGGGTCAGGGTTTGTGCATCCTCGGGCGCCACCAGCAGCGTGACCACCGTGGTGTCGCGCTTGGGTGTTCCGTCGGACTGCAGCTCCTGGTTGGCGGTGAGCACCTCCACGTTCTCCAGGATGGTCACCGTGGTGATCAGCTTGGGATCGTTTTTCTCGTCAATGTTGCCGGTAAGCATCACGTCCACGCGTGTGCCCGCGATGACAAAGCCGGCCACCGATATGTCTTCCCGTACCCGCACCGACACCGCCCGCATGCCCTGCGGAATCTTGGGCGGCAGACCGGCGCCCGCCTCGCGCGGCGCCAGCTTGCTGTTCAGGATCAACTCGCGCTCGGAAACCGGGATGATCACGCCCCGGCCCACTACGTCTTCGCGCTTCACGAAAACGTCTTTGGGAAGCTGGCTCACCGGTAACTCGACGGTGCTCACGTCCGAATCCTCGATCTTCTGGCCGATCATGAGTGCCCTCGCCGCTACCACTACTTTCGCGGTGGCCCCCGTGCTCGATCTCTGCCCCCTCAGGAATTGCAGCACGCCCAGGCTGACGACGGCCGCCAGGCCCAGGGCCAGCACTCCGATAATCACGAACCGTCTGCGGTCCATCACCCCTCCTCAAACTGCGTTAACAGCCGTAAAAGTTGACGAACGTTGCCCTGCCCCGCAGAGTCACAGTGGCCGGGAAATTGAACCAGGGGAGTCTGGGCAGGTATTGCAACTGGTAGGCATAGCTAACGTCCACTTGCGAAGCATACTTGCCGGGTCCGCTCGGCATGGCGATCGTCACACACTGGTCCACGGTGACCACCGCCAGCGGGCTGCTCACGGCGCATCCCGTGGCGCTGACGCAAAGCCGGGTGGAACTGGCGTTCTTCAGGTATGTATCCACCACATCACGGATCGCCGGGATATCGCCCTGGTTGGTCTGCAAGGTGGAGAATTTGGCCCCTTCGCGAGCGGCGTTGTTGAGCATCTGATGGGCGCGCACGAACCCCCCGCCTTCGGTGACCGCTAGGCCTAGAAAAAGCAGGAGCGGCAGAACCATTGCCAGTTCGGCCACCTGAGTGCCCCGCTCGTTTTGGTTTTGCTTCGCCCGTCCCCTCTTCATGGGCTCACCCCCTGGTTTTGGGTTGGTTGAGTTTAGGGGGAAGTTTCATTGCGCATTTGCGCCGATGTTTGCATGGTCACACTGCCGAAAGGGAAGAAAAGAAAGGTGTAAGGTGCGGTGACGTTCACCGTCGTGTACACCACGTTGGCTCCGTTCACAGTCCCGGTTGTATTCTGGACCACGGAAACCGTGGTGTTCCTGGCCCCGACGCTGTCCAGGTACTGCTGTACCCGCGCCTCGACGTTGGTCGTGGTCGGCAGGTTGTTGGTGCCTGAAAACGGCGCCACCGAATACCGCGCTCCCTCTCTCGCAGCGTTGGTGATTGCTTGATATAGATTGTACGCCCGTCCGAACTCCAGCACTCCGAAAATCAGGGTAAAAAAAAGCATAAGGGTGATCGCCGCTTCCAGCAGCGTCCCACCCTTTTGGTTCCTCTGCGACTTCTTCATAGCGTTACCACGGCGAACAATGTTCCGAACGCAGCGGCCACGCCAAACGGTGCCCGGATCATGGCCGCATTGCGCACGTTAACGACCGGGTGCGCCTTCAGCCCCTGGGTTCCCAGCGCGTGAACAATCTCGCCCATGTTGCGCAGCGTTTGCCGCCACGCTCCCCGGACAAAGATTTGCACCACCGCCATGGTCGCCGCCACAAACACGGCGATTTGCATGGCCACCAGCCAAGCCTCCATTCCCAGCAGGGCGCCCAGCGCGGCCATCAACTTCACGTCGCCGCCGCCGATCGCTCCCAACTGGAAGAACGCCAGCCCCACTGCGAACCCCAGAAAACTGGCGGCCGCAGCCGAAGCCAAGTCTCCCTTCCAGAAATGGAATCCCAGCCCTGCAATTACACCACAGGTGGTAAAGGCCCGGGGGATTTTTCTCCAGCGGGCATCACCGATGGCACAGGTCACGGCGAAGGCGATCACGAAAGCGTGCCACAGATTTTCCGACATGGTTCATCGCCTCGACGAACAATCCAAAACTGCCCCCGCCAGGGATACGACGACGGCCGGAAGCGCGGGGTGCGGGCCCCCGACCGTCCTCCCGGTTACGGAGTCGTCAGCTGGTCGGACGCCGCGTTGAAAATGTTGCTGGCGTTGGTGCCGATCAGGCGCACGGCGCCGATCACGACCACCAGGATGACGGCCAGCATCAGCGCGTATTCGGCGATGTCCTGCCCTTCATCATCCGACCACATCTTGCGAAGAATTTCTTTCATTGAGTTTTCCTCCCGAGCGCCCCATGGACCCGCGCTCCTGCTGACTGCTGGTTGGCTGTTCTCGAGGTGCCTACCTGAAACTACCCCCGGGGTGACTCCCCACGTCCCCTCGCGGCTCCTTCTGTAACCGGGTCCGCAGAAAAAAGGCGGCAGGATGGGACGGGGTGCGGTCATCCTGCCGCCTCGGTGTTACGGAGTTGTCAACTGGTCGGAGGCCGCGTTGAAAATGTTGCTGGCATTGGTGCCGATCAGACGAACGGCGCCAATCACGACCACCAGGATGACGGCCAGCATCAACGCGTATTCCGCGATGTCCTGTCCTTCATCGTCCGACCACATCTTGCGAAGAAGCTCTTTCATGTT
>JBOGLL010000082.1:0-18424 GCA_050746065.1 Terriglobales bacterium
GAAGGAAACGCTGGGCGTGGGCGCGCCCACGTGTTCGCTCTCCGACTTCATCGGAACGGAACTGCTTGTTCTGTTCGGCACCGATCTGGCCAACAATCAGCCGGTTACCACCAAGTACATGCATTACGCCAAGAAGGCGGGAACGAAGATCGTGGTGGTAAATCCCTACCGCGAGCCGGGTTTGGAGCGCTACTGGGTGCCGTCGGTGGCCTCGAGCGCGCTCTTCGGTACGAAATTAATGGACGACTTCTTCCAGGTGCGCGTCGGGGGCGACATCGCCTTCATCAACGGCGCGCTGAAAGTGATGGTCGAAGACGGACTCGCCGACCGCGCCTTTATCGAGCAACGCACGCGAAACTTCGAGGAGATGGCAGCGTTTGTGAAATCCCTGGCGTGGGAAGAGATCGAGTCTGCAAGCGGCGTTGCCCGGGCTGACATCGAACGCTTTGCGCGCCTCTATGGCAAAGCGAAGTCGGCGGTGATCTGCTACTCCATGGGCCTCACCCAGCACGGCTTCGGCGTGGAAAACGTGAAAGCCATTGCCGACCTGGCGCTCATCCGGGGCAACCTGGGGCGGGAGAAGTGCGGCATCATGCCCATCCGCGGACACAGCGGCGTGCAGGGCGGCGGCGAGTGTGGCGTGGATCCCGATAAGTTCCCCGGCGGGTTCGAAGTCAATGCGGAGAATGCGCGCCGCTTCTCGGACCTGTGGTCAGCCGAGGTGCCGTCGGGCAAGGGCCTGAAGACCGGCCAGATGATTGAAGCGGCGCATGAAGGAAAGCTCGAGGCGCTTTACACCGTCGGCGGCAACCTGCTGGAAACCATGCAGGACCGCAAGTTCGTAATGGATGCGCTACGCCGGATCCGCGTGCGCGTGCATCAGGACATCGTCCTCAACACCTATTCGACGTTCGAAGCCGGCGAGCTCACGGTGCTGCTGCCGGCCGAAACCAGATACGAGTCCGGCGGTACGTCCACATCCACCGAGCGCCGCATCCGCTACTCGCCGCCCATTCCCGGATACCGCGTGGGGGAGGCGCGCGCCGAGTGGCAGATCCCGTGCTTCATCGCGCGACGCCTCATTCCGCAACATGCGGCGCAGTTTGCCTACACGAGCGACGCCGACGTCCGCCGCGAGATGGCCGTAGCCATGCCCCTGTATGCGGGCATCGAGAAGCTGTCGAAGGAAGGCGACTGGATCCAGTGGGGCGGGCCGGTGTTGTTCCGCGACGGCTTCGCCAGGATGCCCGAGGGCCGCGCGCGCTTCGTCGCCGTGCCGATACCCCGGGTGGACATTCCCGAGGGCAAGTTCTACGTCACCACCCGGCGCGGCAAGCAGTTCAACTCCATGACCTTCGGAACGAATGACCCGCTAACCGGCAGCCAGCGTGACGATGTCCTGATGAATCCGCGCGACGCCGAGCGTCTCGGCGTGCGCGAGGGCGACCTCATCCTGCTGCGGTCAACTGTGGGTGAGTTGTGCGGGCGCGTCCGCCCGGCCGACATCCGGGAAGGGAACCTGCAAGCCTACTGGCCGGAGTGCAACGTGCTAATCGAGCGCAGGTATGATCCGGTGTCGAATGAGCCGGACTACAACGCCGTCGTTGACGTGATCCGAGTCCCGTAGAGCCGTTGCGTGCAACGTCTTTACAACTCCCGTCTTCCCTCCATCGCCTTCAGCATGGTGATCTCATCTGCGTACTCGATGTCGGAGCCGGCGGGGATGCCGGTGGCGATGCGGGTAACCTTCAGGCCGGGACGCTTCAGCAGCGTCGAGAGATAGGTGGCCGTGGCTTCGCCTTCCACAGTGGGGTTGGTGGCGAGGATGACTTCGTCCACTTCGCCGGCATCAATGCGGCGGGCAAGATTTGCCGTGCGCAATTGTTCCGGGCCCACACCGTGAAGCGGTGAAATAGAGCCGTGGAGGACGTGATAGACGCCGTTGAAGTGCCGCGTTTTTTCCACGGCGGAGATGCTGGTCGGTTCCTCCACCACGCAGACCAGGCGCAGATTGCGGGTGGGGCTGGAGCAGAAAACGCAGGGATCGATGTCGGTGATGTTGTTGCAAACCGAGCACAGGCGCAGCTTCTCCTTCACGTCGCGGACGGCGTCGGCCAGCGCGTGGGCGTCCTCAGACTCCGAGCGGAGGATGTAAAAAGCTAGCCGCTGCGCGCTCTTCGCGCCGATTCCCGGCAGCTTCTTCAGTTCGTCGATGAGGCGGGCCATGGGCCCGGCGAAGTCAGGCATGGATCAGCGCTTGTCCTTGTGTTCCTTGCCGCGGTGGTCGATCACACTGCGGATCTCGGCCCCGAACCTTTCCTGCATACGCCGCACGATGGGGTCGTCGGAGGCGCGGGCGCGGCTGCTCGGACCGTTCGTGGCGGGTTGCGGCGGAGGCACGGATGCCATGGTGCCGTTCACCGCTTCCACGCGCAGCTTCACAGTGCGTCCGGCAGCGCGGCTGGCGGCGGCGTCGGCCGCGCGGCGCACTTCGGGCCGCATCGCCAGATCCACTACCTTGGCCGAGCCGCTCACGCGGACCACGACTTCGGCCGCCTCGATGTGCCACTCTCCGCTGTCCAGCAGGGAAGCGAGCATGCGTTGATTTCCAGCCTCCAGTTCGGACACCACCGCAGCGCGCAAATCGGCTTCGGGACTGTGCTCCTCCACTGCAACCGCCGTGGCGGTGGGCGCGGTTTCCGCCTTGGGAGTCGACGACTTCCGGGCTTTATCAGCTTCGAAGGGCGAGGGTCTTCCCGCTCGGGGCGCGGAAACGTGTGGTTCCGGTGCGGAGCGCGGTGCCGCGGGCGCCGAGGTGCGGTCGCGAATTCCGGCGGCGGACGCTGGAGAAGGAGCGCGCAATGCCGCCTCGCTGAGGATCTGTTCAAGGGGCAGCAACCGTTGCGCGTGAACCATTTTCAGGACGCCCAGCTCCAGGTGAAAGCGCTGCTCGCGCTTATAAAAAAGTTCGCCGTGGGTGCGCAGCAGGATCTGCAGGAAACGCGCCAGGTCCTCCTCCGTGAACTGGTCGGCGACGCGCGCCACGCGCCCGCGCTCGTCGGAGGAAATCTGCAACAGGGGGGCATCGCCGCCCGCCACTTTGGCGACTACAGTGTTGCGCAGGAAGCGCACTAACTGCCGCGCGAAGTGGGCAGGGTTCTGGCCCTGGCTGAGCACGCGGTCGAGCAGTCGCAGGGCGTCCTCGCTGGAATTGCGGGCCACGGCGCCCATCAGGTCTTCCAGCACCTCCGAGGAGACGGTTCCCACCAGGCCGCGGACAGCGTCGGGGGTGGGCTTGCCGCCGCTCGACGCGACCGCCTGATCGAGGATGGAGAGCGCATCGCGCATGGAGCCGTCGCCGGCCTCGGCCAGCAAGGCAAGCACGTCGTCTTCGGCGTCGATGCCTTCCTTCTTCGCGATGGCGCGCAGTTGGCCGACGATATCCTCGAAGCGCACGGCGTGAAAGCTGAAGTGCTGGCAGCGCGAGCGGATGGTCTGCGGGATGTCCTCGGGCTGTGTCGTCGCCATCATGAAGACCACGTGGCCGGGCGGCTCTTCCAGCGTCTTGAGCAGGGCGTTGAAGGCGGCGTCGGTGATCTGGTGGGCTTCGTCGAGAATGTAAACCCGGAAGCGGTCACGCGCCGGGCGGTAGCGCACGGCGTCGCGCAATTCGCGGATCTCGTCGATGCCGCGGTTGGTGGCGGCGTCGATTTCCGCCACGTCGACGCTGTTTCCGGCGCGGATTTCCGTGCAGGACTCACAAACGCCGCAGGGCTCAGGTGTGGGTTTGTCCGACTTGCGGCAGTTGAGCGCCATGGCCAGGATGCGGGCCACGGTGGTCTTGCCGATTCCGCGGTGTCCGCTGAAGATGTAGCCTTGGGCGACGCGCTGCTGCTCCAGGGCGTTGCGCAGGGTGCGCGTGACGTGCTCCTGGCCGATGACCTCAGAGAACTCTTGCGGTCGATACTTGCGCGCCAGCACCTGGTAACTCATGCCGAAGGCGATTATACGTGAGGGCGGAGATGCGGCATGATTGACCACCAGCCAGAAGGTTAATGCCGGGGCGAGATCCCTCGCTGGGCTCGGGATTTCGGCGGCGGACTCGCGCATCGGCTTGGCCGCCGTGGCGGCCTCGCCTCGCTCACGCCCGACGAGCGCCTCAACTGGCGAAGCGGAGAGGCGAATGCCGGGGCGAGATCCCTCGCTGGGCTCGGGATTTCGGCGGCGGACTCGCGCTTCGGCTCGCTGCGCTCGCCTGCGCTCACGCCCGCCGAGCGCCTCAACTTGCAAAGCCGGGCAAGCCGGATTAGTCTTTCTCATTCGCAAGACCCGGAGGACCTCTATGGGGCTGAAGATCACCGTGAAGGATGAGCAGGGAGTGGCGGTGGTGTACTGCAATGGGCGCATCGTGTTCGGCGATGAGGCCAACGACCTCCGGGAACAGGTAAAAAACCTGCTGGCCAACCAGAAGCATATCGTGCTCAATCTGGGAGGCGTGAGCTACATTGACAGCGGCGGCCTGGGCACGCTGGTCGGGCTGTACACCTCGGCGCGCGGCCAGAGTGGCGACATCCGCCTGGCCAACCTCACGCAGCGGGTGCGCGACCAGTTGCAGATCACCAAGCTGGTGACGGTATTCGAGTCCTTCGAGAGCGTGGACGCTGCGGTGCAATCCTACAAGGCAGCCTGAGGCGCTCCCTTAGCCTTCCTGACAGTTGTGCTGGCGAAGATGGCTGTCGATGTCCTGGGCCGCGCGCGCGATCCTGCGCCTCAGATACTCTTCGAAGTCCCCGTGCTCCAGCTTACCGGTCAGGTCCTGGGCCTTTTCCCGAGCCACGCTTTTGTCCTTCAGCTTGATACGCAACTCAGCGATTTCCCGGCGCAGACGGTCGAGTTCGGGGCAGGGCATGGCGGGAGTATACGTTAGGATTTTCAGTCCGACGTGCGCCGTTGCCTTCACTTACAACCTCAATGTACCGACCGCCCTAACTCATCAGCCACGCGAACGCCGGCTGCGGGTGACCTAAAGCGCGCGGCGCGATCACCTCGCCCACGCGAAGGCCGTTGCCGCTGTTTGTCATGATGACGAATGCCGACCCTTCTTCTGGATAAGCGACAGCGTAATGCTGAAAGATCCCCCAGTCGCCCCAGTGCCAAAACGACGCCGGACCAGACTTCGGCCGCTGCAGTCCAAAACCGAGTCCCCAGAAGAGGTCATCGAACTGGCGAACGCTCACATGGGGCTTGAGCATCTCTGCGTGCATTCCGTGGTCAAGATGCATGGCGTCAGCAGAGGGACGCATGGCCGCGACGAGGAAGCGCGCATAATCGGAAGGCGTCGAATGCAGGCTAGCAGCGGCGTTGGGAAATTTGTTGGCCGAGTAGGGCGCCAGGAACGCAGCTCGCTCTTCCTTGGACATGCGCCAGACGCGTTCGTTGATGGTCTCGCCGCGTTTGCCCTTGTCATCGTATCCGCGGGCACCAGTCTGCGCGTACGCTTCTGACCAGTCAAAAGCACTTACCGACATGTGGAGTGGGCGCAGGAGCATGCGCTCCATCACCGGGGCAAGCTCCTCGCCCGTCGCCTGCTCGACTGCCAGTTGAAGGAAGTCGAAAGCATGCGGCGAGTACTGGAAGCGCTCACCCGGCGAGAACTCGAGTTTGGGAGGACGTTCCTTCGCGGGCACGCCTTCAATACCGGAGGTGTGCGTGAGGACGTGGAAAGCGGTGATCTGCTTGAACCGCGGCTCGTCTGGAGCAACGTCGCGGCCGACATAGTCCACCAGAGGCCGCTGAAGCTGGAATCTGCCCTGTTCAACGAGTCTTAGGACGACGTAGCTGAAAGCCGGCTTACTGAGAGACGCCGCTTCGAAAACCGTCTGCGGGTGGAGCTTGACCTTGGTTTCGCGATCACTAAAGCCGAACGCGTCTGCCCATACGATCTCCCGGTCGCGAACCAGGGAAAGGGAGATTCCCGGTACGTTGTGCCGGCCCATGAGAGCAGGAATCTGACTGCGGAGTTCTCGCTGAAGAGAATTCAGCGAGGATTTGGCGCACGGCGTGCGCTTATTGGTTTGGGCACCTAGCAGCCCACTGGTGACGACGGCCGTAGAGGCGAGGAGGAAGTCACGACGACTGGTCGCGCGAGTTTGTTGCATCACACGGTTTGGTTGTACAGAAAGGATCTGGTGGAGGCGGCGGGAGTCGAACCCGCGTCCGAAAATGTTACTGGCGAAGAGCCTACATACGTAGTCCAGTTCCCGCTCCCGGCCTTCGCCGGGAACCTTCGCCGCCCGCGCTCAGAACGGACAAGAAACGCGGACCGCTAGCCTGGAAATCTCGCCGCCGGAGCCCAGACGTAGCGCCGGAAGCCAGCCCGCTGTGCGACGCCCTTCCGCAGCCCACGGGCAAAGCCGCAGAGGACGGCTACTTAATTAATTAAGCAGCGTATGCCAGGTTTGAATTGGCAACTGTTGTTTTGCACGCGATTACGGGTGTGTGCACCCCGGTATGCCTCTTCGCCGCAAGCATTTCCGTCGAAGCCGTGACGCCCCCCACGAAAACAGCGGCTATCAACACTTTAGCATGGTGCGGTGGCTTACATCACCTTCAGTGGCGCTGACACGCTGCCCATGCGCCCGGTGATGTTGTCGCGGACCACGAACCGCACCGTGTACTCCCCGGGCGCGACCTCGATGGAGTCTCCGTAGGTGATGCCGCTCTCCCGGATCTGGACCAAGCCCTCCGGAGTCAGCCGCTGATCGATGGTCTTGGAGTAATCCTTGGCGGACTTGCCCTCAGCGGTGCGGGCGGAGGCGGCAAAGTCCAGACTCAGGTGATTATCGCTGCCCTCGATGGTGGCGGCGTTGGCCGGGAGAATAATCTCGAACCGCATCTTCCGTTTCTTGCCGGGCTGGCTTTTGTCTTCCAGCCAGCGCACGTTGATGGGAAGCGCGGTGTAGTCCAGGGGCGACTGGATGGCCACGGCGATGTCGATTTGCCGGCTCACCGTCGGATCCACGGTGGTGCGGGTGATGAAGAATCCGTTGCGCGCTCGGACGTCGACTCCTTCGCGGGCCACCTTGACCTTGAGCTTGCGCCATCCCGGCTTGGTGTTCTTCTGATCCAGGTAGTAACCGATCTGATAGTAGGCGGAGGAGTCGCGCGAAGCTTCGCGATACGAGATCGCCAGGTCGTTGCGGTTGTAAAAGGCCTTGCCGCCAGTCAGCTTGGCGACCGTCTCGAGAGTCGTGGTGGTTGCCATTTGTAGGCTGGACGAGGCATTGAGCACGCCTTGGGGATTGGTGATATCTCGGCGGGCAAATCGAAGCTGAGCGTCCGGACCGCCCACCACCAGGCCCTTTACGTCCACGGGATAAACGGAAATGCTGGCGTTGTTGAGCGCCTGCATGGTGCGCTCGTAGAGGCCGGCAGGCCCGCCGGCGAGCAGGGCGGTGGAGTCGTCGATGCTGGCCGGGAAACCGCCCGTGACCCAGATGAGCGCCTTCCTTCCCGGCACACCGGAGAAAGCGGCCGCGATGTGATAGAAGGCCTCCAGGGTGTCAACGATCGCTTCGGCCTGCATGTAGCCGGCGAATTCTTCATCGGCGCCGCGGACGAAATCTTCCAGCAGGGTTGCCGCATCCGCCTCGAAGGCGGCTGCGGTGATTTGGGCGGCAGGGGCGCGGGTTCCGGGCAGGCGAGGACCCTCGAGCGGGTTCTCGGTGGTGTTCACCAGCACGTCAGTGCGCGCGGTCCCGGCCCCCTGCGTGTTCGGCAAATCGCCGCTGACCTTGCGGAGAACGTTGATCAGCACCGCGGGGTCGGTGGTGAAATCGTGCAGTACCCGCACGCCCCGGCGCTGCATGGCCACCAGAGCCACCATGTTCCCCGGCTCGACACTCTGCGCCAGGAACTTGATCAGTTCCTCGCGCCCGCGCGTCTGATCGAGGAAGGGCGTGTTGATGGTGTCCAGGGCGATGATGGTGATGCGCTTGGGGCGCTCGTCCTCACTGAGCTGGTTCGTATATTCGCCCGGAGTCCTGGGAGGGCGGCGCACTCCCGTGGTTGCGGTGCGCACTTCCTCGAAGGTTGCGATCTGCTGCTGCTTATTGTCCTCGAGGACGGTGAAGCTGTCCTTGTCGAGGCCGCTCACGTGCGTGCCTTGCTTATCCACCACCACCACCGGAACCAGAACCAGAGTGGTCCCGCTGGTGAACTTCACCGGTCGGTCGTCGCTGAGTTGAGGAATGATGGGTGCCGGGATATCAGGGGGAGGACCTCCTACTTCCGGCAGGCGGCCGCCGCCTGCTCCTCGGGGGGCTCCGCCCGGGCGCGCTCCTCCGCCACCCCCACCTCCTTGGGCCCAGGCCCCGCCCAGCAGCATGGCCGCCATGGCGAACGAAATCAGGATTTTTCCTGCATCCTTCGCGCCCCGCATATATCCAACCTCCATGTCCCTCTGTAGAATCGAGCCTGAGGTGACTGCGCTAGTGCCGCCGGAGTGTTTGCCCTACACCACCATCCCCCATACCACCCGGCTATTCGCAGAGTATAGCTCTCACCCCGACCTGCTGCGCGAGTACTACCCCTTGCTACCGGCGTCGAAGGCCTGGGCCACGGCCGCTCGCCTTCTGCATTACGACGCGCAACGCCGGGAGAAGGTAGCGAACGTCCTCGAGCGCCAGAATCGCGAATGGAATGCTTCGCCTGCCACGCTGGAGAGCATCGCGCGTTTCCGTGCAGGCGCATCGGTGATGGTCACGGGGCAGCAGGTGGCATTGTTCGGCGGGCCGATGTTCTCCCTCTACAAGGCACTCACCGCCATCAAGCTGGCGGCAGAGGCCACCAAGTCAGGCAGCGACTGCGTTCCCGTCTTCTGGCTGGCGACCGAAGACCACGATCTCGCGGAAGTCAATCACGTCACGCTGCTCGATGGCGACGGCCGGCTTCATGAGCTCCGCACCACCTCGCATGGTACAGAGGACGCGCCCGTGGGCACGGTCCGCCTGGGCGCCGAGATCGAAGGCGTAGTACAGCAAGCCGCCCGCGCCCTGGGTAGCAGCGAAGCCGAGCAGTTTCTGCGGCAGAGCTATCGCCCTGGTGAAACGCTGGGCAGCGCCTTTGGGCGTCTGTTCTCGCTGCTCTTCCGTGACTCCGGAATCGTGCTGCTCGATGCTTCCGACCCCGAACTGCATCGCATCGCCGAGCCTGTGTATCGCGGCGCCGCATTGGCCGCCGCCGACCTCACCAGCGGACTGCTCGGTCGCAGCAAGGCGCTCGAAGCCGCAGGCTACCACGCTCAGGTGAAGGTCACTCCGTCGTCCACCCTCCTGTTCCACATCCAGAACGGCGCCCGCTCTCCGATTCATTGGATGAATGGAGGCTTCCAAGCCGGGAAGGAAAAGTTGAGCGTCGAGGCCCTGGCAGCCCGCATTACCTCGCAGCCGGAGCAATTCAGCGCCAACGTACTGCTGCGTCCGGTGGTACAGGACTATCTCCTGCCAACGCTCGCCTATGTGGGCGGGCCCGCTGAGGTGGCCTACTTTGCCCAGGCGTCGGTGGTGTACGAGGAATTGTTGGGACGCGTGACGCCGGTGGCGCCGCGTCTGAGCGCGACCCTGGTCGAGCCCCGGGTGAAGCGCCTGCTCGACCGCTACGGACTGGCCGTGCCGGATGCTTTTCATCCGGCTGAGCACCTGCGCGAGGCGCTGGCACGCCACAGCCTTCCCACGGGATTGGACGCAACCTTCAATTCCGCAGCCGGGTCGCTCGCGCAATCGCTCGACGCCGTGACGACAGCCCTGGCAGGTTTCGATCCCACGCTGGCCTCCGCTGCCGACAAGACGCGCTCGAAAATGAGTTACCAGCTCGATCGCCTGCGGGGCAGGGCAGCCCGGGCGCAACTGCATCGCAACGAGCTGCTGGCGCGGTACGCGGAGGAGTTGTTGTCGTCCCTCTACCCGCATAAGGACCTGCAAGAACGCCGCATCGGCGGCATTTCGTTCGTTGCGCGCTACGGCACAGGCTTACTGCTGCGCCTGTACGACTCGGCCGTTCTCGAGTGCCCCGGACACCAGATCATCTATCTGTAGGCGCCGGCCAGGGCTGTCTGGAGTATGATTTCGGCATGTCCAAGGCCAGCCCGCAATTCGAGGTCACCTGCCCCTGCTGCGGCGCGGCCCTCAAGGTGGATACCGCCACCCAGGCGGTGATCGCGCACACCGCTGCGGTGGCTCCCAAGACCTTTGGCGACCTGGAAGAAGCCGCCCGCGCGATGAAGGACCAGGACAGCCGCCGGGAGTCCATCTTCCGCCAGTCGGTGGAGGCGCAGAAACACCAGTCGGAGCTGCTGGAAAAGAAGTTCCAGGAAGCCGTCAAGCGTGCCAAGGACGCTCCCGACACGCGGCCCCTGCGCGATATTGATCTGGACTAGCTCGTGGCTGCTCCTGCGCAGAAAGCCGCTGCTGGCCCGCCCCGCCCCCTGCTGCTCGGCCATCGCGGCGCCCGTAATGAGGCCCCAGAGAACACACTAGCCGCCTTCGACATGGCGTTAGAGCACGGCTGCGATGGTTTTGAGTTTGACGTGCGGCGCACTGCGGACGGCAAGGCGATCATAGGCCACGATGCCAGGATTGCAGGTGTGGAAGTCGCACGCGCAAACTACGTAGAAATCCTGCAACGAGTGCGGCGCACCGAGGAGCAGCCGCCACTGCTCGAGGACTTGCTGGAGCGCTACGCCTCGTCCGCATTCCTGGACATCGAAATCAAGGTTGCCGGTCTCGAGGACGAGGTTCTGGAAGCACTGCGCCGTTATCCGCCGCGGCGCGGCTTCGTGGTGTCGTCGTTTCTCGCCGACGTGCTCAAGGATTTCCGTGCCCGCAGTGCTCGCGTCCCGCTGGGGTTGATCTGCGATACCCGCAAGGAACTGGTCCGCTGGCCGAGGCTCCCCATCGAATACATCATTCCGCATCGCAAGCTCCTCACCTACAAGCTGATCGAAGAAGCGCAGGCATCCGGCAAGAAGATCCTGGTGTGGACGGTCAATTCGAAGCGGGAGATGTTGCGCTTCGCAAAAGCGGGTGTGGACGGCATCATCTCCGACGACACGCAGCGACTTGCCAGGACCCTGCACGCGTGATTTGGCATTGCCCGCTGGCTCATTTAGATTAGCTCTCCATGCCGGGCACTGGAGAACGCTTCGAGCGCGCTGTTTCCATCATGGCCCGCCTGCGCGCGCCCGGAGGCTGCCCCTGGGACCGCGAGCAAACCTTCGACTCCATCAAGCCCTACACCCTGGAAGAGACCTACGAAGTCCTCGAGGCGATTGACAACCGCGACTGGCAGGAACTGCGTGGCGAACTCGGAGACCTGCTGCTGCAGGTCCTGTTCTATGCCCAGATGGCCAAAGAGGACGGCACGTTCACCATCGACGACGTGCTGGACCGCCTGTCTGAAAAGCTGGTGGGCCGGCATCCCCACGTCTTCGGGGACGTACAGGCAGACACGCCCGCCGATGTGCTGCGCAACTGGGAGACCCTTAAAGCTGAAGAGAAGAAGCAGAAGCTGGCGGCACGCACCGGCGATGCTCCCGCAAGCGGTGGGGAATCCGGAAGGACCAACGAGTCGGTGCTGGCCGGGGTTTCCTCCGCTGTCCCCGCGCTGCTCGAGGCCACAAAGTTGAGCTCGCGCGCTGCGCATGTAGGCTTCGACTGGCCCGAAATGGAAGGCCTGTTCGAGAAACTGAACGAGGAAGTCGCGGAACTCCGCACCGATCTGAAGGAGTGGCCCGCACCGGGTCCGCATCCGCAGGGAAGGGGAGTGGCCGGAGCGCGCGGTGTAACCGTTCCGCAGGGGTTACGGGAGCGCCTGGAAGACGAGGTGGGCGATCTGCTGTTCGTTCTGGTGAACATTGCACGCTACCTGGCCCTCGACCCCGAGTCCGCGCTGAAGAAGACGAACCGCAAATTCAAGCGCCGCTTTCAGTGGCTGGAGGCAGAACTCGGGCGCGAGGGCCGCCGCCCGCAGGATGCCTCGCTCGACGAACTGGAAACGCTGTGGCAGAAGTCGAAGCAGCAGGAAGCAGACCCGTCCGCGAAACCCAAGTCATGAGCGCCGAAAACATCGTCATCCGCCGCTGTGAGGGGATCGAAGAACTGCGCGCCTGCGTGGAAATGCAGAAAGAGGTGTGGAACTTCTCCGATCAGGACCTGGTGCCGCTGCGGTTGTTCGTCGTGGCCGACAAGATCGGAGGCCAGGTGATCGGTGCCTTCCAGGACAACGCCATGGTCGGGTTTGTGATGGGATTGCCCGCCACCCGTGCCGGACACTCCTACCTGCATTCCCATATGCTCGCCGTGCGCGAGAGCTATCGCAATCTGGGACTGGGCCGTAAGCTCAAACTGGCGCAACGCGACGACGGAATCGAGCGCGGCTTCGAGCTGATCGAGTGGACCTTCGATCCGCTGGAGATCAAGAACGCGCACCTCAACATCGAGCGCCTGGGCGCCATCGCCCGCCGCTACAACATCAACCAGTACGGGATTTCGTCGTCCCCGTTGCAGGGCGGCCTGCCCACCGACCGGCTTATCGCCGAATGGTGGCTGAAATCGAAGCGGGTCGAGACACTTCTCGCCACCGGGAGCCGGCCGGAGTTCAGGCGCGAAATGGTAATCAGTGTGCCCGCGGAGATTTATCAGTGGAAGGCATCCGAGGCGGACCGCGGGAAGGCGCGCGACTTGCAATCCAGGAACCGCGAGGAGTTTCTCAGCGCGTTCGGCGAAGGTCTGGCGGTGTTGGGCTATGACCGGGACATACAGGACAACGGCAAGTTTCTGCTGGGAAGGTGGGAAGAGAAGTGGTCGTACGCCAGTTCGTAGTACCCAGTACCTAGTAGATGAAGATCGAATCCATCACCCTCCGCGAAATCCGCATGCCGCTGGTGCACTTCTTTGAGACCAGCTTCGGGCGGACGACCGAGCGCCACATCCTTCTGGTCACGGTGCAATGCCCCGGCGTCGCCGGCTGGGGAGAGTGTGTGGCCGGCGAAGGGCCGTTCTATTTGGAAGAGGCGGTGGAGACCGCGTGGTACGTGACGAAGCAGTACCTGGGACCGGCGGTTGTGGGCAAGGAACTGACGACGGCGAGCGACGCGGCGCGGCTGATGGCGCCGGTGCGTGGGCATCGCATGGCGAAAGCGGCGGTCGAGAACGCGCTCTGGGACGCAGAAGCACAACAGAAAGGTGTGCCCTTGTGGAAGCTGCTGGGCGGCAGCCGGCGCGAGATCCCGTGTGGTGTTTCCCTGGGCATCCAGGACAGTGTGGAGCAGCTTCTGGAGAAGGTAGACACGGAGCTGGCTGCAGGCTACCGGCGCATCAAGCTGAAGTGCAAGCCGGGCTGGGACGTCGACGTGTTTGCCCGAGTGCGCGAGTGCTGGCCGGACATCCTGCTCAGTTGCGACGCCAACTCCTGTTACACCCTCAACGACGTTGAGCACCTCAAGCGCTTTGACCAGTTCCGCATGCTGATGATCGAACAGCCGCTGTGGGCGGACGACTTCTACTTTCATGCCCGCCTGCAAAAGCAACTGCAAACGCCGCTCTGCCTGGACGAGGGCATCCGCAACGCCCGCGATGCCGAAGCCGCACTCGAGCTGGGCTCCTGCGGCATCATCAACATCAAGGTGGGACGTGTAGGCGGGTTCTCGGAGGCCATTGCCGTGCATAACGTAGCCCGCGCGAGAGGCACTCCCGTGTGGTGTGGTGGGATGCTGGAATCGGGCGTGGGCCGGGCCCACAATGTCGCGCTTTCGACCCTGCCGGGTTTCACGCTGCCGGGCGACGTCTCCGCCTCGAAACGCTACTGGAAGGAAGACATCATCGAGCCGGAAGTTGAGGTGTCAGCGCAGGGAATGATTTCCGTGGGTGACCAGCCGGGGCGAGGCTACCGGGTGCGTGAAGACCTGGTGGAGCGGCTGACGGTGAGAAAAGAGACCATCCGCGCGTAGAGAGGTTGCTGGCAACGTCTGGGGATGGGCAGCGAGCTGCGACTCTACTTCTTCTCAGCGATCTCACCGTTCTGCTTGCGCAGGAGCTCGATGCCCTCGGCCAGGGAGAGATTGTCGGGCACGCGGCGCACATTGGAGATGCTCTGCTCCTGCTTGATCTTGATGGACTTAAACAGAAAGGCCCGGCCGGTGAAGTCCAACGTCATCTGAGAAGTCTGCCAGCGCCCGTCAGCCAGTTTGTCTTGCTCGAGCCGGAAGCGCCCGCCCTTGTGCAGGTTGGCCACCAGTCCCCAGCCCAGCTTCACGTCCTCAACCAGAACAGCGTCCAGGCGGGCAATGCGCCGGTCGTGCTGGTGGATCCAGAGGTGTCCCTCCATTCCTTTGTAGACCAGCGTCTCGCGGGTGGGTGGATCGAATTCCGGATTGGGGCGGAACTTCAGGCGCACGAGCGCACCGTCCTTTCCGGGCTCGATGCCGTCGTGCTCATAGAGGAAGGCGTCGGGCAGGGCGCGGATCATACTCCGCACCCGCTGGGCCTCTTTTTCCTGTTGCTGACGGCGCTTGTGCTGCTCCTTGGGATCGGCCAGCAGCTTGTCCAGGCGCTGGTCATCAAGCGAGCGCTGCTGCGGGGTAAGGGGCTGGCCATTGATGGCAACCGTCCGCGCCACCAGCCCATCGCGCGTGGAAACGATGTCCCGGGCCTCGCTGCGCTCCAGCTGTTTGCGGTCGAGGCGGTAAAGGTAAGGGACACGGGCGTCGGCGTCTTTCAGCGCGTTGGCCACAGCCTCCGCCACCAGGGCCTGGGGGGCGACCTGTGGGATAGGGGACTGGGCAGCCAAGGACACGACAGAAAACAGTGCGGCGGCGGCGCCGGCTAGGGTGTACTTGGGGAAGCGGCTTCTCATCTGGAAATATGTTAGACGACAAGAGGCGGCTTTGCAGTTGTATTTCGGTGTTCGGCGGCCCCCGGGAGGGGGGTGGTCTGACAACTAATATGGTCGGTGGGCCGCACCATCCTGCGGTGGCTGAGCGGGAAACGCAGGAGCGCCGCGGTAAGCTGTATGTCATGAGACCCGACCGCTGGGACCCTCGCCAATACGAACGTTTCCTGGAGGAGCGCGGCCAGCCCTTTCTCGACCTGATGGCCCTGGTGGAGCCGCAGCCTGACATGCGGGTGGTGGACCTGGGCTGCGGCACCGGCCGGCACACACGCCAGCTTCAGCAGCACTTGAAGCCGCGGGAAATCCTGGGACTCGACATCTCCCCCGCGATGCTGGCCGAGACCGCGGGCTATGCCTCCGGCGGGCTGCGCTTCGAACTGGGCGACATTACCGGCTTCTCCGCCGACCACTCCTACGACCTGGTGTTTTCGAATTCCGCCCTGCACTGGATGCCTGATCACCCGGCACTGTTCGCCCGGCTGACGGCGGCGCTGGTTCCGGGCGGGCAGCTTGCGGTGCAAATGCCCGTTATGTACCAACATGCGTCGCACCGGGTTGCGGCGGAGGTTGCGTTGGAGCCCGAGTTCGCATCCGCGCTCGGAGGATACGTCCACCGGGAATACGTGTTGTCGGCGGCCGAATACGATGAACTGCTGGCGCGCTTGGGATATGCCAGGCGTCATGCGCTGCTACGGATCTATCCCCACGAGTTGCCTTCGCGTGACGAAGTGATCGAGTGGGTGAAAGGGACGCTGCTGGTGCCCTATCAGGAGCGCCTGCAACCGGAGATGTACGAGCGCTTCCTGGCGCGCTATCGCGCGCGGCTACTGCCCCGGCTGGAAGATACGAGGCCGTATGTTTATGAGTACCGGCGGATTCTGCTGTGGGGCAGGCTGTGAGAGGCCTCTGGTCATGTGGTCATCGGGTCATCTAGCCATCTGAGTACGAATGGTGCGTCGATTTTCGATGACGAGATGACCACATGGCCACATGACCACATTTCATCACTCGATGGTCCCGTTCAGCTTCCGGTTGGCGACCCAGAACGACGCTCCGACGAATCCCACGAAGGCCGCGGCTTCCCACCGCAATTGGGCCGGCGGGCCGGCGCCGTAGATGTGGTAGCGCATCAGGTCCACCTGCCAGGTGATGGGGTTGAGCCAGGCCGCCCACGACGCCCACGCGGGAAGCTGGTCGGTGGGATAGAAGAGGTTGCTGACGAACATGAGCAGCAGATAGAGGGTCGAAGTGGACGTATGATAGCCGTTGAAGCTGCGTACCTTGAGCGACAGCCAGGAGTAAACGAAGTACCAGCCTGCCGTGCCCAGCACCGTCCAGGCGAGCAGGCCGGGCAGCGCCTCCGCCTTCACCGGAATCTTCAGGAACACCGCGCCGGCCACGAGGCAGACCGATACCGCCACCACGCTGAACACGGCATTCGACAACAGTTTTCCCAGCAGGAAGGCGCTGCGCGAGAACGGATAGGTAAGGATCTCGTGGAACACCCCCGACTGCAGGTCCTCGAAGAAGCCGTAAGAGGAGTTCATGGCAATGCTGAAGGTCACCATGCCCAGGACGCCGCCCAGAAAGAACGTCGGATAGGCGATTCCGCTCGCGCCGGCGTTGACCCAGCTTTCCATGCTGGAGCCGAACAGCACCAGATACACCACGGGAACCAGCACGTCCCACAAGGGAATGATGGGATTGCTGACCCGGATGCGCCACTCGCGGTAGGCGTTGGCCAGGATGAATTTCATGCGCCGCCCTCCCGCGATTTCTCGCCACCGTAGAGTTCCAGGAAGATCTGCTCCAGGTTGGCGCCGCGGATCTCGAGGTGCGAGAGCGGCCAGCGCTCCGAGACCTGGGCCATCTTGCGGATCCACTCGTCCTCGCTGCCCTCGGCGACCAGCAGGAATTCACCGTCGCGCTCCTCAACGCTCCTGGCATGAAGGGACTGAAGGGCGGCGGACGCCTCCGCCGTGTTCTCGGCGAAGCTGAGACTGATGCGGAAGAGCTTGCGCGACAGGGCGCGCAGCTCGCGCAGCTTGCCCTCGGCGATGGAACGCCCGTGGTCGAGCAGCACCATGCGGTGGCAGAGCGATTCGGCTTCATCGAGGAGCTGGGTGGTGAGCAGGACGGTGCGTCCCGCGGCCGCCCGCCGGCGGATCGCGTCCACCACACGCCGCTTCACCAGCGGATCCATGCCGGTGGTGGCCTCGTCGAGGAACAGGATGGGCGTTTCCACCATCAGCGCCTTGGCTACCTGGAGTCGCCGCTTATTACCCCCTGAAAGTGCCTGCGCACGCTGCCCCAGATGTTCGTGCAGTTCGAGCAGCTCCACCACTTCCTCCATGCGCTGCGCTGTTTCACGGCGCGAGAGGCCGTGCAGGTATCCGTAGAGCAGCAGGTTGTCGCGCGCGGAGAGCAGGGTCTCCACGGCGTTCTCCTGGAGAACAGCAGCCAATTGCCTGCGAGCTTCCAGCGGATGCGTGCGCACATCGTGTCCGGCGACGAGGGCCCGTCCCGAGGTTGCCCGCAGGATGGTGGTCAGGATCCGAACCACGGTGGTCTTGCCCGCGCCGTTCGGTCCGAGCAGGCCAAAGATCTCCCCGCGTCCGACGGAAAAGCTCAGTCCATCGAGCGCCGGGCGCGGACTCGAGCCGCGCTTGTAGACGTGGCGCAGGTCCTCGACTTGGATGATGGCGTCGGACATCGACTCACCATCTTATCCGGGGACTGTCCTTCCGGGCGGGAAGTGGTCCCGGGCAATGCTGTATCATTCGGGCCAATGGCGATTGCGCCGGGCACGAAACTGGGAAGTTACGAAGTGTTGGGGCCGCTGGGGGCCGGCGGGATGGGCGAGGTTTTTCGCGCCCGCGACCTGAAGCTGGGACGCGACGTAGCGCTCAAAGTCTTGCCGGCGGCGTTTTCCGGAGACGCCGATCGTCTGCGCCGCTTCGAGCGGGAGGCTCGTTCAGCCTCGGCGCTCAACCATCCGCACATCGTCGCCATCTATGACATCGGCCAGTTCGACAGCACTTCGTACATCTCGATGGAGTTGGTGGAAGGCCGCACACTGCGGGACCTGCTGAACTCCGGCCCGCTCCCCCTGAAGCGGACGCTGTCCATCGCTGCCCAGGTTGCCGATGGGCTGGCCAAGGCCCATGCGGCCGGGATCGTGCATCGCGACCTGAAGCCGGAGAACCTGATGATTACGCGCGACGGTTTCGCCAAGATCCTGGACTTCGGATTGGCCAAGCTGACGCCGACGGAATCGCAGGCCGGCGCCGACTCGGCGACGCTGCCCGGATCCTCGACTGTCGCCGGGATGGTGGTAGGCACGGCAGGCTACATGTCGCCGGAGCAGGCCCGCGGAGCAGCCGTGGACTTTCGCTCCGACCAGTTCAGCTTCGGGTCTGTGCTCTATGAGATGGTCACCGGCGTGCGCGCCTTCCGGCGCGACAGCGCAGCCCAGACG
>JBOGLL010000083.1:0-8044 GCA_050746065.1 Terriglobales bacterium
CCCGAGCGCAGCGAGGGAACCCTACTCATTACCGTGAGGTGGGGAGGGCAACGTAATTAGACATCCCGAGCGCAGCGAGGGAACCCTACTCATTACCGTGAGGTGGGGAGGGCAACGTAATTAGACATCCCGAGCGAAGCGAGGGAACACTACCCCAAAACCGTGAAGCCTACACGTCAACGAACGATCCCGTACTATTACGTCTACATTCTCTCCAGCCTGAGCGGGACGCTCTACGTTGGCCTGACCGACAACCTTCGCCAGCGCATTCTCGAACACAAAATGGGAACCTACGACAGTTTCACCAAGAAATATGGAGTGAACAGGCTAATGTTTTTCGAAACCTACCGCGACGACGTTTCCGCAAGGAGACGGGAGATCCAGATCAAGAAGTACCGCCGCGAAAAGAAAATCGCCCTGTTCATCAAGACTAACCCTCAATGGAAGGATCTGAGCCGGAGGATTCTTACCGCTGCGTAGGGGTCCCTCGCTTCGCTCGGGATAAAGACCTAATGACCTACGAAAACATCCTCTACGAAAAGAAGAATCAGCTCGCCTACATCACCATCAACCGCCCCAAGGTTCTCAACGCGCTCAACATGGCCACCATGGAGGAGCTGCGCGCGGCCTTCACGGAAGCGAAGAGTGATGCCGAGGTCCGCGTCGTGCTCCTGACGGGCTCCGGAGAAAAGGCCTTCGTCGCCGGCGCCGACATCAACGAGCTGGCCCGGCACAATCCCGTCGAGGCCAAGGAGTACACGCATCGCGGCCAGTCGGTGCTCGACCTGATCGAGAACCTGGGCAAGCCGGTCATCGCCTGTATCAACGGCTTCGCCTTGGGCGGCGGATGCGAGATTGCCCTGGCCTGCACCATGCGCCTGGCCAGCGAGAATGCCAAGCTCGGCCAGCCAGAAGTGAAGCTGGGCATCATCCCCGGCTACGGCGGTTCGCAGCGCCTGCCGCGCCTAGTGGGCAAGGGCCTTGCCAACCAGATGCTCCTCACCGGCGAAATGATCCCCGCGCAGGAAGCCCATCGCATCGGCTTGGTAAACGAGGTTGTCCCTCAGGCCGAGCTTCTGCCGCGCGCCGAAGCCATTGCGCAGAAGATCATCGCTAATGGTCCGCTCGCGGTGCAGTACACCCTGGAAGCCGTCAACAAAGGCATGGAGATGCCTTTGGCCGAGGCTCTCTTCCTCGAAGCCACTCTGTTCGGCGTGGCCTGCGCTACGGAAGACAAGCAGGAAGGCACAACGGCGTTCCTGGAGAAGCGCCCTCCGCAGTTCAAGGGAAAATAAAGCCACAGAGACACAGAGGCGCAGAGAGTTTCAAGTTTCACGTTCGGGTTTAAGTTTTCAGGCGGGGCAGACTGCGCCCCGACTACTCGAAACTGGAAACTGGAAACTCGAAACTGTATTCTCTGTGCCTCTGCGTCTCTGTGGCTAAATCATGATCAAGTCCGTCCAATTCTCCCGCATCGCCAAAAGCGCCGCCGAGTTTGACGCGCTGCTCGACCTCTTCGACGCGCTGGGCTTCGAACGCGGCGAAGGATGGCAGTATTCCGAGAACCGCGGCGTGATTTTCCTTGCGCCCTGGGGTGAAGTGGAGATCGGGCAAGGCAAGGGGTTCAGTGACGCGCACCTGCACTTGGAAGTCTCGGACGCGGACGCGCTCTGCACCGTCGCCCGCAAGCGAAAGCTGAGGATTGCGCAGGAAATCGCCGATACCGACTGGGGTGCGCGATTGTTCATCCTGGAAGCTGCCGGCGGGCTGCGCGTTTCCATCTTCAGCCGCTCCGCGAATGCGAAGGCGCGCGAAGGTAAACTCGACGCCCGCGGGAGGCGCTTCGGCATAGTGGTCAGCCGCTTCAACTCCTTTATCACGGAGCGTCTGCTGCAGGGAGCGCTCGACGCGCTGCATCGTACCGGCACCCGCGGCCAGAACATCGAGATCGTGCGCGTCCCCGGCTCCTTCGAGATTCCCGCTGCGGCGCGTGCGCTGGCCGAGAGCGGCCGCTGCGACGCGGTGATCTGCCTGGGCTGCATCATCCGCGGCGAGACCACGCACTACGAGCATTTGGCCAACGAGGTCACGCGCGGCATCGGCCAGTCGGCGCAGGAGACCGGCGTGCCGCATGCCTACGGTGTCCTCACCTGCGACAATCTGGAGCAGGCCATTGACCGCGCCGGGCTGAAGAGCGGCAACAAAGGCTTCGACGCCGGGCTTTCGGCCGTGGAAATGACGAACCTAGCCGGCAGTCGGAAGCCGGCGGCCGGCGGAAAAGCAAGTCGGGCCGGCAGCCGGGGGCCCGCGGCTAGCGGCGCAGCAAAGAAGCGCCCGCGGAGGAAGTAGGTTTTCGGTTTCAGGTTTTCGGTTTAGATTTCGATCTTTGAGCTAACGACCAGCGACTAACGACTACCGACTGACACATGGGTACCCGCCGCAAAGCTCGCGAACTCGCCTTGCAGATGCTGTTCCAGGCAGACCTGGGGCGGCAGGGGCCGGAGCAGGTGCGCAAGACGTTCTGGGCGGAGCGCTCGGAGGTGGACGAGGAGGCGCGCGCCTTCTCCGAGGAACTGTTTCGCGTAGCCACCGAGCGCGCCGAGGAGATTGACGCGCTCATCGGGCGCCACGCCGAGCACTGGCGCATGGAGCGTATGGCGACCGTGGACCGCAACATCCTGCGCGCGGGCGTGGCCGAGTTCCTGGCGATGGAGACGCCCAGGCCGGTCGTGATCAATGAGGCGCTGGAGATCGCGCGGCGATTCTCTTCGCCCGAGTCGGTGCACTTCATCAACGGAGTCCTGGACAGCATCGCCCGCGAATTGGAAGAGCCTGCGCAGCAAACCGCAGTCACCCGGCAGCCCAGGCGCGGCACTCGCAAGGCCAAGAGCAGCTAGACAGCGCTCACGCACGACTAGCGACGAACGACTAACGACTAACGACTGAAGTGACCTGGACCGACGAAGCCCGCGAGATTATTGACGACCTGCTGATGGAGCTGCCCCTGCCCACGCGCGATGGGGTACGTCAGGCAGCAGAGCTTCGCGCCGAAGGCCTGGCCGAGGAAGCCGCCTCAAGCAAAGTGACCCTGGAGACCGCGGTGCGGTCCTTTATCGAATCCACACCTGCCGATCTACGCGAGCGCCTCAAGCACACGCTCTCCTACAAGGGAATCGATCCGGAAGAATACGCGCAGGCCTTCGAGGAGTAGCAGCAATCAGCAATCAGCAATCAGCAATCAGCAATCGGCAATCAGCGTGGCCTCACGCCCACCAGGTCGGGCGTAAACGTCAGATTGATGCTGGTGGCGTCGGTAGCCGTGCCCACGTCGATGCGATGGACGGCGTTATTGCTCCCGCCGAGGTAGAGTCGGTTGCCGCTGACCGTAGCACCACCCGTGGTGGGTTGCGCGCCCCCGGTGAGAGCAATGGCGCTGGTAGTTCCCCCCGCTACGTCATACGCCAGCAGGCTGGTGAGGTCGCTGGTCACATAAACCCGAGTGGCATCGGGCAGCACGATGATCTGCCGCGGCGTGAATGCGCCTTGTCCGAAGTCGACCGGCGTCAGGACGCCGCCATGGGAAGGCGGACAACCGGAAAATGTGGGGGTAACGGTGATCACGTCGAGGCTGGGCGAGTTGGCTGCCACCACGCCGCTGCCATCGGGCAACGAGGCAATCAAGGGCGGCGCGGCCGTCGTGCCGAGGCTGGGCAACACCGGCGAATTATCGCAGGTCGCACGCACCGTGATCGAAGAGGCCTCGCCGCCCGCTAAGAAGGCGAATGACCCGCCCGGAAGTACGGTGACGTCGTTCGCCACATCGGCCAGAAGAATGTTCTGCAACGCGAACACCGGCGACGCCACGAACAGGGTGTTGTTCGCCACGATGAACAGCTTCAGGCCGTCGGGTGTGAAGGCAGCCGCCGTGGCGTCGGAGATCCCCAGTACCTGGATGCTGTTGGCGGCGCGGTCGAGGATGAAAACCGTGGCTCCGGGAATGTTGGAAACCACCACGCGATTGCCGTCCGGCGAGACCGCCAGCACCCGTCCGGGCATGTTGTTCACTGTGCCGGAAAAGGTGTTTGCCACGGGGTCGACAATCATCATCCCGTTGGCGCTTCCCAGGAAAAGCACGCCGCCGTCGCGAGTGAAGACCATGGAGTTGGGAGTTTGCGGCAGGTTCACCACCGTACCTGCGGTATCGGTGGAAGTATCGATGGGAACGAGCGGCGTCTGCGTGCCTCCGCCGGTGGCGGCCGTGGTGCACGGCGCGGACGCGGAAGAACACGTGGCATACGCGCGGCCAGCCGCCGGAGTGCCGGTCACGGTGGCCATGACCACGTTGCTGTACGTGGGAATGATGCTGCCGGTGTTGCAGGCCGGCGGCGTGCAATGCGCGATGATCCCCGTGGCTCCCACCGCCGATCCGGTCACCACGCGCGTGCTGGTGTTGATCGCAGCGATGTTGGGATTGACCACCTGGTAGGTGACGGACACGGATTCCAGCGGCTCGCCCTTGGTGTCCACGACGTCGATGGCCAGGGTCTGTGTGCCGTTGACGGCCACGCTGAAGCTGGTCGCCGTGGATCCGTTCACATGCAGGCTGAGCGAAGCCGGAGGGCAAATGGTAAGCGGCGTCCCCGGGCTGATCACGGCGTTCACACTGCCCACGGATGCGGTGATACTGGAAACGCCGGGCAATTCGCCCGTCGCCAAACCGGCGGTGCTGATGGTGGCGACCGTGGGAAAACTGCTGCTCCAGGTGAAGGGTCCGACCGTAGAGGTAACGTCCACGCCGCCGGCGAAGGCTTGGGCCGTGAACTGCAGGTTGATGTCGGGCCCAGTGTCGTTGTCCTGAGAGAGGCAGTTGGCCAGGTCCACGGCCACCGGCGCTACTACGATGCTGTCCACTACATCGTGCACGAACACCGGAACCGGGTCGCTGGTTACGCTGACTCCTCCTGCTGTGGCGGTCACCGTCAGGTTGGCAGTGCCCGGCGCAGCGGCGGGCGTACACACCACCGGCGTGGTGAGGGAGTCCCATGTCCCGGCGCAGATCAAGCCGCTGTTGGAAACCGTGAATATGGCGCTGTTGCTGGTGTTAAAGGTGAAGTCAGCAAGCATCGCGTCCTCTTCCTGATCGAGGGCACGGGGAATCACCTGAATGGCCTGGCCGCGGTTCAGGGATACGGAGCTTGGTACAACCGTGACCTCGGTGAGGACCCGGGGGGCTTCCTGACTGCCACTGCCGCTGTTGCAGCCGGCAAGACCCAGGATAAGCAGGAAGCTCAACAAAAGTAAAAGGATAAGGGCCGAACCAGCCGACTTCCGCATGCACCCTCCCCGTCCTCCGCTTGGATGCAGAGGACGGACCGGCGTAGGAATTATTCAGTCTAGAGGCTGATCGGATTTTCGGCAAGGGAGGCCGGGGCGTTTGGGGGTTTTGGGGTTTGGGGTTTTTGGTTTTTCGTTTGCTGGCCGGGCCATGGAATCCGGGAAAATGTACCGGCGCTCCAGACCACAAACCAAAAACCAAAAACCGAAAACCCATTACAGCCGGTCAATCTTGGCCGCAAGGATGAAGTCGCTCTCCGTAAGTCCGTCAATCTTGTGCGTCCAGAGCTTGAGTTCGACCTTGCCCCAAGCCAGACAGATATCCGGATGATGCCCCTCGCGCTCCGCCAGTTCACCGACGCGGTTGGTGAAGTCGAGCGCGGTGCGAAAATTGGGGAAGGTGAAGGTGCGAGTGAGGTGATGACTTCTCACGATCTTCCATTCGGGCACGTGCTTGCCCAAGTCGCTCAGCAAGTGCCCTGTGATGGGCGGGGTCCCGCCGCGGCAGGGCACGCATTTCTTGTCTGCCAGATCCGACATTTCAATCCTCGAGTTTGACTCCTTCTTCCGCTGCTGCCCCACCCTTATCGCGCCTGCCTTTGGCGCGATAGGGTGGGAGCAACTTCGGTCCGAACTTTCAGCATCCGGGCACACACGCTGCTCCGGTCTTCTCCATCACGGTGGTGCGCACGCGGTCGCCGATCTCCAGCAGCCGGCGAGCCGCAAGGCGGGCACGCTCCTGCGCTTCCGGGGAATCCGCGAGCCGGGCCAGAAGCTCGCAGCCGGATTGGTGATGTCGCTCCTCGTCAGGATTGATCACGTCGCGGTACAGCGCAGCCAGTGACTTGTGGCCACCCGCCTCCAGCACCTTGAGGAACTGAGCATTGCGGCGCGCGCCCATGGCCTCGCGCGTGACCAGCGCCGCAGCAACGCGCTCCACGGTGGTTTCGAGTGTACGCAGGTACTCGAGCACGGGGCTGGGCGGATTGAGCGGATCGAATCCTGCAAGGTCCACACCTTGCTCACGGGCCGCCGCAGCCAAGAGTTCGTAATGGCGGGCCTCGTCGCCGGCATGACGCGCCAGCGCCAGCTTGGCCTCGAGTTCCGGAGTCGTGGCCACCCAGAGCGCCGCGACCTCCGCGGCTTCTGCCTCGTTCTTCAGTGCCATTTTGAGCAGGAGGCCGAGGTCTGCCTGCGCGCCGGGGTCCGCATCCAGCTTGCGCAGCAGAACTTCGTTATGCGCCTTGAGCTGTTCGACAAAGGCCGCGCCATTCATTGCTCAGCATTCTATATGCGCCTGTTGAGCACGGTTTTTGGTTTGTGGTTCCGGCTTCCGCAGGACGGGTTTTTGACGGCGCCAGCTGAAAACCAAAAACCACAAACCACCAACCAGTCCCCGCAACAGGCGTAAAATTGATACGGAGTTTGAGCTGTTATGCCCGCCCTTCGAGAAGTCCTGGACCAGAACGTTCGGGAAGGCATCCTGTACGAGAAGCTGGACCGCAACCGCGTGCGCTGTTACGCCTGCGGACACTGCTGCCCCATCCCCGACGGCCAGCCCGGCGTGTGCAAGGTGCGCTTTAACCGCGGCGGGACGCTCTACGTCCCCTGGGGATACGTGGGCGGCGTGCAATGCGATCCCATCGAGAAGAAACCGTTCTTCCACGCCTATCCCGGCGCGCTCGCGTACAGCTTCGGCATGCTGGGATGCGACCTGCATTGCAGCTACTGCCAGAATTGGGTGACCTCGCAGGCGCTGCGCGATCCAGAAGCCGTTTCTCCGCCGCTCGAAGCCACGCCCGCCGCACTGGTAAAAGACGCCTTGCGGCAAGGGGCCAAGGCCGTGGTCTCCACCTACAACGAGCCGCTCATCACCGCCGAATGGGCGGTGGAAATCTTCCGCGAAGTGCGCGCCGCCGGACTGAAAACAGGATTCGTCTCCAACGGCAACGCTACGCCCCAGGTGCTCGAATACCTGCGACCGTGGATCGATCTCTACAAGGTGGACTTGAAGAGTTTCGACGACCGCCATTACCGCCAGCTTGGCGGGCGCATCCAGCCCATCCTGGATTCCATCCGCATGCTGTATGAGATGGGCTTCTGGCTGGAAATCGTCACCCTCACCATTCCCGGCTTCAACGACTCCGACGACGAACTTACTCGCCTGGCCGAGTTCCTGTGCGGCATCTCCCCGCTCATACCCTGGCACGTTACCGCCTTCCACAAGGACTACAAGATGACCGATCCCGAGAACACCAGCGTGGAAACGCTTCTGCGCGCGGCGGCTATCGGGAAACAAGCGGGACTGAAATACATCTATGCCGGAAATCTGCCCGGCCAGGTCGGCGATCTGGAGAACACGCGCTGCCACCAATGCAACACGACGGTGATTGAGCGTTACGGCTACCTCATCCTCGGCTACCACCTCACGCGCCAGGGCACGTGCCCAAAGTGCGGGACGGCCATTCCCGGCCGCTGGGCGCCGGAGTTCCAGGGCCAGATTACCGCCCATCCCTTCTTACCCGGAGCGCGCGCCGGCTCAAAGCTAGTAAGCATTCTGCGGACGTAAGGTCGAGCAGGTAACGCAGAGTTTGCCGCTTTAGTTCACACGAGCCTTCACTCCTTACGAATTGTCATCCCGAGCGCGAAGCATTTCGCGCGAGGGATCTGCTTCTGCCCTCTCCTCAAACATCCCGGTGGAGTCGAGCAC
>JBOGLL010000084.1:0-4589 GCA_050746065.1 Terriglobales bacterium
GGAAATTAATGGGCTTCCGCGTCCCACAATGGGAAGCGGCTTCCCTATTAGGAACGGATCATTCCCACTGGTAAAGCACCAAGTCCCGTCTTTTCAGTCGCTTGCGCTATGGCAACCGGGATGCACAACAAGCACTGCATGCGCCTGTAATGGCAGACCGCGAGGCCAGACGTTGTCACTACTGTATAGAAGCAGGTATCACCAGGGCGAGGTACAACGCTTGAGTCCGGCCCGGGCCACCGAGCGCCTGCTGGCAGCCGCCAACGCCGGCAATCCCCACGCTCAGCACATGCTCGGCCTCATGTTCTTGAACGGCGCCGGGCTTGGCCAGGATGACCAGCAGGCCGCGGTCTGGATCCAAAAGGCGGCCGGGCAAGGCCTGCCTCAGGCACAAAACGACTTGGCGGCACTCTACGCCGCGGGTCGTGGTCTGCGGCGCGATTTGCAGCAGGCCCTCTTCTGGCTGCGCCGCGCCTCCGATCAGGGATTCCCCGTTGCCCGCGAAAACCTCAAGCGCTTCCGCGAACACTCCGTCCCCCCGCTTTCGTTGCTCTCTTCGGCACCCTCTCCCCTGTCCCACTAGGGCTGCCTTCCACAAATAGCTGGAAACAACGCGACCTTCCATCGTGCATGGAAAGCCGCGCGAACTACGGGTTGAATTCCCAACTCTGATGGGACAGCAGGCTTACAGCAAAGAGCTGAGGGCTAAAGGCTCCACCTCACGCCTTCATCGTCGGCTCCGGGAAGTACGGCAGAGGCTGATTGCTAACGATGGCTTGGGGATTGTCCTCGACCAGGGCACGCGCCACGTCCGCACCACAGATCGCGGCGGCCGCTTCCCGCCCGGCGGACAGAACTGGAGGCCGATGCCGCAGATCATGCGCATCGCTGGCTAGCACGTGGACGGCGTCGCGTTCCAGCAGCCAGCGCGCCACCCGCTGCGCTCGCTCTCCGAACCGTCCGGTCAGCGCCGAGGCCGTTACCTGGATGATGCAGCCCTGCTGTGCCAGCTTCAGCACCTGCTCGGGCTCGCGCTGCAGCAGCAGGTTGCGTTCCGGATGGGTAACCACGCTCGTCAGTCCCGCGCCTTCCAGGCGGCCCAGTGCATCGCTCAGGAAGGGCGGCAGCGCATAGTCGCTGAACTCGATCAGCAGGTAGCCACTGGAACCGATGGCGTAGTCGCCCGGGTTGATGATGGCCGCCTGCACGTTGTCGTAGGAAAAATGGAAGTCGCAGCCCAGGCTCAGCGAAGGCGCGGCGCCCACCGCCTGTTGCAGGCGTTCCAGGCTGGCGGCATGCTGCTGCCGGTGGTAGACGAACTGGTCGTTGGCATGGGGCGTGGCCACCGAGTGACGGATACCGTCGCTCGCGGCCATACGGCACATTTCCACCGACGTCTCCCAGGAATCGGAGCCGTCGTCCACCGCAGGCAGGAGATGGCAGTGGATGTCAACCATGCAGGCCATGCTTGGCTTCCATTGTACGCGCTTGCCTGGTGCACGTTTTTTGCGGCGGATCCCGGTGCCGGGTGGCCTTGTTCCGGATTCGGAACAAAAATCCGAATTACAGCGCGGCGGCCGCCCGGGCGGCATAGGCTGGGTGCTGCAAACGGCAGAGCCGGGTGAGCCGTTCGATCAGGCCCTGGTAGTTCTCAAGCAGCGCGGCGGTGCTCGGCCGCCCCGCGGGGAGGACCATACGCATCAGAAGCTGACTTTCGGCCAGCAGCGCGTTCAGCCGCAGTTGCAGCGCGCTGTTCACCAGTTCCTGGCCCGCACGCGCGATTTCCGGGTCGGCACTCGCGCGCGCCGCCTCTCCCAGCCGAACCAGTACCGCGGCATTGTGGGCGGCCCGCCGCACGTAGGCGCGCGCCGCGCGCAAGCGCTGCCGTTCCAGCCGACGGAAGTCGGTCCCGCTCACGTGCTCACGCAGGTATTGTTGTTCGGCCGGGTCCATCAGGTTGCGGAACGCCTCCAGGTCGATGGGCTGGGTCTGGCCTTCCAGCTCTTCCACGGACTGGATGGCGGCCACCTGCCCCCGCAGAGACCGCAGCAGCAGGCCGATGGCGGCCAGTCCCAGGAGCGTAAGCAACAATGAAAGCATCATCGCGGCCACATCTCCTGCAGCGCCTGGTTCCACTGCTCAACCTGGGTTTGAGGCACTCGACCCACGGCCACGCGGGCGGGCTCGGGCTTCAGCAGATAGGCCGCCCAGATCAACACCGAGCAGCTCGAGAGCACCATTCGCACTTGGCGGTAAATGTCGTCCCCGATCCAGCCTACTTCGCTTCTCACTGCGGTCGCCGCCAGCTCTACACTGGCATACAGGCCCAGCCCCAGAGCGATGCCGAACACGCGATGCCGCCAGGTAATGCCGAAATACGTCGAGAACAGCAGCAGGAAGCCCAGCAGCCCGCACTGCACGATGCGCAGGCTTCGCCCTGTTGCATAGATCCAGGCCATCAAGGCGTTGTGGTCCGCGCCGGCCGTGGTGTCGGCAGCGCTGACCACGGCCAGCACCAGGAGCAGGCCCGCTACGCCGAAAAACAGCTTGCGGCCCACGTCCCAGAGTGCGTCATACGGACGCAAAACGTGCCTCATGATTTCGTAAATCACGGCGAAGACCAGCACGAAACCCAGGGCTTCTCCGATCCAGAAAGTGTAGAAGTAGCCCCACGGACTGCGATCGATCAGCAGGACGAGTGCCGCGGTCTTGAGCACGTGGTAGGTAAGGTAGCTGAAGAACGCGGGGAATTCGTGGTACAGGCGCTGGTGCAGCATGAACAGCACCAGACCTAACCGCACCAGGGCCGGCGTAAGCCAGAGCACATTCAAGGCGATGCGTTCGGTGGACATGGGGCTGACACCAAAAGCTTAAACGCTTTTGCTGCCAGCCCTCAATGGAAATCCGGTTTTGTTTCAGATTATTGGGGAGGGAGGGGCGGCCGGCAGTTGGGAGCGTTCGGCGGACAGGCCGGCGGATCATCGTCCGCTACCAGCGGCGTGGCTGCGGTACCTACGAGCAACAGGCTGAGGAACAGGATGCTCAGAATCTTCTTCACGGTGCGTCTCCTTGTGTGCGCGGTTCGCACGCTGGGAGACTGGCACGCCGATTCCCGAATCAGGAAAAAAGCTCGGTTCCTGTTTCGGGTTCAGAACACGGAACTGAAATGACTTTATTCTCGGCATTCGAAGATTTTGTGCTTCGCAGCCTGGGGACGTTACCCGCCACCTGGAGCAAACTGGTCTACGTTGCGGGATTGCGGACTTCGCAGGGCAGCTACGCGCACTGGGGGCTGGAGCGCACGCACGGCGTGCAAGCCGTACAGCACGCGCTGCTGCACGCTCACCGGGAATTGTTCCTGGAGGTTCTGCGGACGCCGTTGTACACGCTGCTCGAAGACGCCCGCCGCTCCGCTCTCGAACAGCAACTCGAAACGGGCGCTTTTCTCACGCATCTCAACGCGCGCCGCGATCAGTTACTGCCCCTGGATCATGGCGGCGGCTCGGAGGAGCATTTCAGCTTAGTGCTGGGCGCGCTTTCGAGCCTGGCTCAAGGCCGCCGTTCCGCCAGTCGCCCAGACGCATAGCCACGCCCACTACCTGGCCGATCACCTCGGCTTCCTGCGGGTGGCGCATGCGGCGCACCGGCACCGGCGACAGCGGATGCGGCTGCAAAATGATGCCCCCGTTTTCCAGCGTGCACCAGCAGCACACGTAGCCTTCTCGCGTCTCCACGAAGTAGATCGGACGTTCGTACTCGTTGCGCCATCCGCCTTGCACCACTTCCGTGAGCGATTCGTCCACTTGCACGAACGATCCCGGTAGCAGGATGGGATACATGGTGAAGTCTTCCATTCCCAGGTAGGCGTAGGTGTAGTCTTCCCGCGCAAATTTCTCCAGGTAGGCCACCGGCACAATGCCCCACCTCTCCACCACCCGGCCCAGGTTGAACGTCCGCCGCGGATCGAAACCAGGGTCCACCTGTACGGGCAGCCGTACCCCGGTTACCGCCTGCAGGGTAGCCGAGCGATGCGCACGCTGCGGAGATGCCACATCCATGTCATGGACGGCCTCGTTCACGTCCACCCCGTAGATCGCCATCAGGTCGCGCAGGTCATGCCGGTAGATCACCGCCAGCGAGTACAGGCGATGAATGTTGGGCAGGTTCCCCTTGGCCTCGATCTCCGACACCCGGCTGATGGAAAGGGCGAAGTCTTCACTCCCCTTTCTCGCGGCGATTCTGCAACTTGCAGTCTCCACGTCCCGCACCGTAAGACCCAGTTTCTCCCTGATCGCCCGCAACTGCTGGCCAGCTTTAAGGTTCACAACTCCCCCTGGCAAACGGCTTAGTGTACCTCGTTCCCCAGGCCCCTCCAACCCTGTTCCGGAACCCGAACATAGGGGGTGCCAACCCCGGTTGGGGCAGCGGCGCACACCTGCCCCGTCCTTGTTCCGGATTCGGAACAAGCTGGATGGTTCCCGCGGCCTCGGCCTGCCCCGGTGTGACAATTCCCTCTTCGGCTTGGACGCCGACGGGAGGTATGCGGAGACTTTGATGGCACCACTCGAGTACGTCAAGGGAGTCAAGCT
>JBOGLL010000085.1:0-3656 GCA_050746065.1 Terriglobales bacterium
GGCCATGCCCGCGGTGATGGATCCTCCGGGCGAGTTGATGTAGAGCTGGATGTCCTTGTCCGGGTCTTCGGCTTCCAAAAAGAGAAGCTGGGCCGTGACCAGGTTGGCCACCGTGTCATCGATGGGGCTGCCGATGAAAATAATATTGTCGCGCAGCAGGCGGGAATAGATGTCGTAGGCGCGCTCGCCCCGGCTGGTCTGCTCCACCACCATCGGCACCAGCATGTTGGTTGGTCCTTTCTACGCCTGCACGCCGGCCGCACAGCACAGGTCTTGGGGGGAGGAGGTTCCGCCAAGCCGTCCTACGCGGAGCGGCGATACAGGAGGTCGAGAGTTTTTTCCTGGCGGATTCTGTTTCGGATTCTATCCAGCGCTCCTTCACGTGTCAATCGCGTGCGCAGCGCTTCCGCCGTCTGTCCGGTTTGCGCGGCCAAGCCCACCAGTTCGTGGTCCACGTCCTCGTCGGTCACCGCGATCTGTTCTTTGTCGGCGATCACGTCGAGGATCAGCGTGCCCTTCACTTCCTTCAGCGCGCCCTCGCGCTGGCCCACGCGCAGGCGGCCCAGGTCCATCTTCTTCATGTCCTCGGTACGCATGCCCTGTGCCGCCAGCGCCCGCAATCCTCGCTCCACGCGAACCTCCACCTGCCGGTTCACCAGCGACTCGGGGACGGGGAAATCATTGCGCCGCACCAGCTCGTCGAGCAGCTTCTCCTTGGCCTCCTGCTCGGCGGCGTGGCGGCGCTCCGCCTCCAGACGCTGACGCAGCTTCTCCTTCAATTCGGCAAACGTCTTCAGATCGCTCACTTCGCGGGCAAAGTCGTCGTTCAGTTCCAGCAGCGACTTGCTCTTCACCGCTTGTACCTTCACGGCGTAGGTGAGCGCCTTACCGGCCAGACGCTGGTCGCTGAAGTCGGCAGGATAGGCAACGTCGAAGGTGCGCTCTTCTCCGGCCAGAGCGCCCCGCAGGTTGTCGGAGAACTCGCGCACGGTGTTGGTTCCGCCGATCTCGACCAGCACGTCGTTCACCGGCACCGGCTTTCCGCCGCCTTCTTTGGGCGTTCCCGTGAAGGAGGCCAGGGCAAAATCGCCGTCAGCCAGCCCGCGTCCCTCCACCGGCGTGTAGCTGGCGAACTGCTCGCGCAGTTCATTGAGCGCCAGCACTACATCCTCGTCGGTGACCTCGACTTCCGTTTTCTCCGCCCGCAGCTCGTCGTAGCCCGCGACTTCGATGGCGGGCAGTACTTCGAACGACGCCTTGAAGCGCAGCGGCTCGCCTTCATGCAAATGCAGATCGACAACCTTCGGTTGCGAAACCGGCGCCAGTCCGCGCCGCTCGACTTCTTCGCGGAAGTAGCGGGGAACCAGCGAGTCGAGCACCTCGCCCTTGATCTCGTCGGCGAAGCGCTGCCGGATAAGTCCTGCCGGAGTCTTGCCTTTGCGGAAACCGGGCAACCGCGCCAGCTTGCGGTACTTTTCCACGACCGTCTCGGTCTCGCGCGCCACTACATCGGCCGCAACTTCGACCTCAACCTCGCGTGTGCAGTTGTCTTGGATGTCGGCTGGGCTCAACGCGGATCGCCTGAAAATGTCTCTGGCGCCCATGAACACGGGCTGCTTTCACTATAACATCCCCGCATACAATAGAGCCGCGGAGGCCGGCCTTGCTGCACATCCTCTGGGAGTATCGCGTTGGCGAAGAAAAGCGCCCGGACTTCGAGCGTCACTACGGCAGCCACGGCACCTGGGCCGAATTATTCCGCCGCGCATCCGGATACCGCGGGACCACGCTGCTGCGCGATCCCGAGGATCGCTGGCGCTATCTCACCATCGACGTCTGGGAGGACGCCGCCGCGTTCCATCGCTTCAAGACGGAATTTGCCGCGGCGTATGCAGCGATGGACAAGCAGATGGAGGCGCTCACGGAATCCGAGCGCCACCTGGGATCGTTCGAATCCACCTGAGCTCGCGTAGCCCGGCCGCCCCGCCTGCGCGGGACCGGGCTTATCGGGCGCGCAAGGTGATCAGCGTGATCTCCGGCGGGCAGTTGAAGCGCACCGGCGGATTGATCACCCCGAATCCCCGATTCGTGTAGAGCTGCATGTTGCCCACGCGGTAGCGGCCCATCGGATACTTCTTCCCTAACAGGGGAAGGACGGGCGCGCCCAGCCAGGGGATTCGCACCTGTCCTCCGTGGGAATGGCCGGAAATCTGGAGATCGATCGGGAATTTCGCAGCGTGGTCGGCGAAGTCGGGTTCGTGAGCCAGCAGCAGGGTGGCCTCGGATGCGGGCACTCGTTTCAGCGCGTTTTCCAAGTCGGCCTTGTTTTCCATCACGTCGTCCACGCCCACCAGCCACAGGCGCGCGTTGTCTTTTTCCAAGGCCACCGCCTGGTTCACCAGCACCGGGAAGCCGGCCGCTTCCAGCGACTTCTTCACAATGCCGGGATGGTTCCAGTGGTCGTGATTGCCGAGCACCGCGTAACTTCCATAGGCTGGGCGCAGCCCGCGCAGCGCATCGGCGCAGGGAGGCGCGTGCATCTCGGCGCCTTCCGGGCTGTTGTTCTTGCCCAAGGGATGGGAAATGAAATCACCGGTCAGCGCCACCAGGTCCGGCTGCAACTGGTTAATCTCTTCCACCGCCTTGCGCACGAAACTGGAGCTCATGTACGGGCCGTAGTGGATGTCGCTGATCTGTGCGATGCGGAAGCCGTCAAACTCACCCGGCAGCCGCCGCAGCCGCATCTCGATCCGCTCGATGACGATGCGCCGGGGCTCGATCAGAAAACCGTATCCCGCCGCCGCTGCTCCCAGTGCCAGCACCGTGCGGCCAATCATCTGGCGGCGTGTGAGTTTTTTCTTCATCCAAAGAGCAGTCTAGCATTCGCCGTCTCGCCGCCGGCCTTGCAAGTTTGTTAACCTTGCCTTCGTGTTCCGCACTCCGGCGAAACTCAACGTCCTCAACACCGAAATCATCGCCTGCACCCGCTGTCCGCGCCTGGTGGAATACCGGGAAAAGATTGCGCGCGAGAAGCGGCGTGCCTACCGCGACCAGGAGTACTGGGGCAAACCTGTCCCGGGTTTCGGCGACCCGCAGGCGCGCGTACTGATCTTGGGTCTCGCGCCCGGCGCGCACGGCTCCAACCGCACGGGACGCATGTTCACCGGCGACGGCTCCGGCTACTTCCTCTATCCCGTGCTGCACGACGCCGGCTTTGCCTCGCAGGCTTCCTCGCGCCATCGCCACGACGGACTCGCCCTGCACGGTGCTTACATCACTGCCATGGCGCGCTGCGCTCCGCCCGCCAACAAGCCCACGCCCCAGGAGCTTGCCAATTGCTCGCACTTTCTTGACCGCGAGCTCGAATGCTTGAGTAACGTGTGCGTCGTCGTGGCGCTGGGAAAAATCGCCTTCGACGGATATCTGCGCTACCTCAAACGCAAAGGATTGCTCGCTACCGCCCGCGGCTTCGATTTCGGGCACGGCGCGCGCTACACGCTGCCTGACGGGAAGA
Organism: Terriglobales bacterium; assembly: GCA_050746065.1. Lineage (GTDB taxonomy): Bacteria > Acidobacteriota > Terriglobia > Terriglobales > Acidobacteriaceae > CAZXVY01. Next base: position 3,515 of record JBOGLL010000085.1, read on the forward strand.
TCCTGCTCGCGTCCTACCATCCCTCCATGCAGAACACCAACACCGGCAAGCTCACACGGGGAATGTTGCTGAAGATTTTTCGCACTGCCGCGCGGCTGGCGCGAGCAGAAAACTAAGAGCCGCAGGACGCCTCTGACTGGAA
>JBOGLL010000086.1:0-9373 GCA_050746065.1 Terriglobales bacterium
TTGACGATTGACGATTGTCCCTGAGTGCGGAGCACGCCCACTTCATGACGACCTTCCTTTGGATTCTGGGACTGGGCCTGGCCGCGGTGTGGGTGCATCGCGTGGTGGATGCGGCGCGCGGAGCGCCTTCGGTGGTTGATGTCAGCACCGCCCCCTGGGATCGGAAAACGCCCGGCGAGCCAGCGCCTCGGGTGAGCGTTATTCTGGCGGGTCGCGACGAGGGAGCGCACATCGAGGCGGCCCTTTCCACGCTGCTTGCGCTCGATTATCCCAATTACGAAATCCTGTGCGTCAATGACCGCTCTTCCGACCGCACGGGCGAGATCATGGACCTGCTGGCGGCGCGTGACTCACGGCTGCGCGTTCTGCACATCGCCGAGTTGCCGAGTGGATGGCTGGGCAAGACGCATGCCCTATGGCGCGCTGCCCAGATGGTCCGTGGCGAGTGGTTGTTGTTCACCGACGCAGACATCAGCTTTCGCCCGGATGCCCTGCGGCGTGCCCTGAGCTACGCGCAGGAGGCGGGCGCCGACCATCTGGTGTTGTTTCCCACCACCATCCTGCACTCGGTGGGCGAGCGCATGATGATCGCGTTCTTCCATTCCCTGTTTTTCTTCGGACACCGGCCCTGGAAGGTCGCCGACCCCAAAGCGCGCGACTTCATGGGAGTTGGCGCTTTCAACCTGGTGCGGCGCAGCACCTACGAGGCCGTAGGTACGCACCGGGCACTGCGCATGGATGTGCTCGACGACATGAAGTTGGGCAAGCTGATCAAGGGAAACGGCTTCGCCCAGCGTAACGTGATCGGTCAGGGATTGATCACGCTGCATTGGGCGCGGGGCGCAATGGGGATCGTTCGCAACCTGACAAAGAATATGTTCGCTCTTATGCTCTATCGCTGGCCGCGAACCCTGGGCGCGATCTTTCTCCTGTTGCTGCTGAACCTGGGACCCTTCGCCGGCGTTGCGCTGGCCCCGGGCTGGTCACGGATCGGATACGGCATCGCCGTGGCTGCGATCGCGGTGCTCTATTCCGGCATTTCACGCCACCTGGGCATCTCGAGGCTCTACTTTCTGCTGCATCCGGCAGCGGCACTGTTGTTTACGTACACCCTGCTGCGGTCCGCATTCCATGTAGTTCGGAACGGCGGCGTAGTGTGGCGGGGGACGCGGTATTCGCTGGAGGAACTGAGGAGGGGCCTGGTTTAGGGCTTCTCCACGTCTTCGCTTGTTTGCTGCTTGTCCGGCGTGAGACCGGTGGGCGGAGGGTCGGGCTTACGCTCACCCTCCTTAGCTCTGCGGTACCTTCCGGCGCTGTGCTTGCCGCGCCGCGAGGCGTCGTAGGTGCGGGGTGGAGGCGGGAGTTTGGCGGATTCGCCGTCGAGCTGGCGGGCATGGCGCAGGATGATCTCCGGGCGTCCGTCGTAGAGTCGGATCTTCCCAAACACCTCGATGGTCTTACCGGCCAGCATACGGACATCACCCACATCGCGCAGGTCTTTGGCGAACACCACGACGCTGAACGGGCACTTGCGGTAGTCGGCGCAGTAGTTCAGGAACCAGGTGCCGTTCTTGCTTTGATTCACCTGAACCACGGTGCCGCGGACGCAGGTTTCGTCCCCGACCTTCTTGGGAGCTTCCTCGATGGGGATGCACTTGGCGAGAGCAACCGGGCCCGCGAGGAGAACCAGGCCCAGGAGCAGCAGCCGGTAAAGGACGGCGAACTTCATAACACAATGACTTCAGGGGTCCCAGGCTTCAACGCGCAGGCGGGCTGGCACATGCGGCCCGCCGCATGCCGGACGGGCCGCTGGAGAGCTTACTTGGCGAAGGCCGCGATGGCGGACGCTTCGTCGTCCTTGATGTCGAACACCGTATACAGCTTGGTGATCTGCAACAGGTCGTGGACTTTCTTGGTCAGGTTGAGCAGCTTCAACTCGCCGCCGCCGTTGCGCACGGTGGTGAAGGCGCTCACCAGTTCGCCGATGCCTGAGCTGTCGATGTACGTGACGTCGCCCAGGTTCAGCAGGATCTTTTTGCTGCCCTTGGACAGCAGGTCGCGGATGGTGTCGCGCAGCACTACGCTGCCTTCTCCCAGAGTGATGCGCCCGCTGAAGTCCACCACCGTTACCCCGTCCACCTGCCGCGTGCTGGCTTTCATGCTCACGTGCCTTCCTCCTTGGCGCCCGCCGGGTCGCCTATGTTCTTGACCAGTGTAATTTCCGTCCCCGGAGAGAGGTCGCGGAACCGCACCTCGTCCATGAACGCACGGATGAGGAAAATCCCCCGCCCGGACTGCTTCAGCAGGTTCTCCGGCGCCAGGGGATCGGGAACCGATTCTGGATTGAGCCCCGCGCCCTGATCGGCGATGCGGATCACCAGCGACTCGCCATTGGTTTCATAGGAAACGCTGACCTTTTTCTTGGGGTCATACGAGTTCCCATGCAACACGGCGTTCACCGCCGCCTCACGCACCGACATAGCGATGCGGTGGCAACTCTCTTCGTCGAATCCGGCTTTGGCGGCGAACTCCTCGGCCTTTTGCTCCGCCACGTTCACGCTGTCCAAGGTTGAGTCCAGCGTGTAGCTGACCCGGTCTCCGGTCATTCTGGAAATGATCCACCCGCCTGTTCCGGCACCGTGACGCGTCCCGGTTTTTGCACTTACGGGCCAGCGCTGCTTCCCGGCACCGGCTCCGAGGGAAGCGGTAGTTTGCCTGTCGGAAGCAGAGTTTGTCAAACCCGGCGTGCATCCTGGAGCGTCCGCAGTTTCTAAAGTAACAATGACCTCGCGCCCGCCACTTCATGTATTCTCAGGAAAGAATGACGAGTCTGGCCCTGTCCGAGCTGCTAGGGACGCTCGTTCTCGACTCGAGCGGCGCCAGCAGCGGACGTGTGCGCGAGGTGGCGCTCTCGCCCCAGGAAGACCCCTCGCGGGTGCACGCCCTGGTGGTCCGTACCGGTTCCGGCGACCGGCTACTGCTGTGGAGCTGCTTCGCTGCCATCTCCCCCCGGCAGGTGCGCGCTTCCACGCCGCAGGCCGAGTGGCCCGACTTCAACGGCGGCGAGGGACTTCTTTTGCTGGAGCGCGACCTGCTCGACCAGCAGATCATCGACGTCCACGGGCGCAAAGTGGTGCGCGTGAACGACGTCGACTTTCAACAGACCTTCGCCAACAACGAAGCTGCGCTCAAGATCCTGGAAGTGGACGTGGGCATGCGCGGTGCCGTGCGGCGGCTGCTGAAGGGCCTGGTGCCGGCACGGGCATTGGAAGGCATGGTGAGCTACCTGCCGCCGCGCGTGATCCCCTGGGAATTCGTGGACCTGATCGAGACCGATCCCGCACGGCGAGTAAAGCTCAAAATTGCTCATGATCGGCTGGCACTCCTGCATCCCGCCGACATTGCCGACATCATCGAGGAACTCTCTCCTGCCGAGCGCGAAGCCGTGATCGAGACACTGAACGAGGAAGTGGCCGCCGGGGCCCTGGAAGAGGTCGACCCCAAACTCCAGGTGTCCATCGTGGAAAGGCTGGACACCGAGCGAGCCGCCGATATCGTCGAAGAAATGGATCCCGCCGCCGCGGCCGACCTGCTGGGCGAGCTGCCGCAAGAAACCAGCGACGAAATCCTGCAGGAGATGGAACCTCACGAGCGCGAGGACGTGGCCGAGCTGCTCGAGGTAAAGGACAAGACCGCCGCCGGGCACATGACCACGGAGTTTATCGCGGTCCCGCGCAGCGCCAAAGTGTTCGACGTGATCGAGATCATGCGCCATTTCGAAGGCAGCGTGGAGGCCGTCTCCACTATCTTCGTGTTCGGCCCGGGGCGGAAGCTGCTGGGCTCGGTGCCGCTGGCGCGCATGGTTCTGGCGCCGACCAGCAGCAAGATGGGATCGCTGATCGCGGATACGCTCATCACCGTGAAGGAAGGAGACAGCGAGAAAGAAGCCGCGGAGCTGTTCGACAAGTACAACCTGCTCTCGCTGCCGGTGGTGGACAAACAGGGCCGTATCCTCGGCGTGATCACCGCGGATGACGTGATCAGCCTTCTTCGCGAGAAAAAGTAGGAGCTATTTCGCCCATGCCATTCCGTCCGGCTCATTCCCCGTGGTGAAGGTTTTCACTACCCGACGGGAAGCGATATCGATCACCGTGATCTGATTGGCGTTGGTGTTGGCCACGAAGGCACGACGGCCGTCGGGAGTGATCAGAATACCGACCGGCACGGCGCCCACGCCGACTTCCCCTACCTGCTTGCGGGCCGCGGCGTCGAAGATCGTCACCTTGTTGCTCTGCGCGTTCGACACCAGGATCTGCTTGCCGTCGGGAGTGAACTTCAACCGGATAGGAACCTGCCCGCCACTGGGAATCGTGGCCACGACACGGTCGGTGGCTACGTCGAGGATGGAAATGTTGTGCGCGCCTCGGTTGCTGACCCAGACTTCCCGCCCGTCAGGAGCAACGTCGATTCCTTCCGCGCCCGCTCCGGTCGGGATGCTGGTGACCTTTCCGGAGGCTCGCTCGATCACCGTGACGCTGCCGGAACCGATGTTGGCGATGTAGAGCTTCTTCTCGTCGGGCGTCGGTACCACCATGTGACTCACGTTCTGCCTGGTCTGCCAGGTGCGCAGGATTGTGCCATTCGAGGCGTCAAGTTCGAGGACGGACTGGGCGCCCTCCGCGGTCACCCAAACCAGTTTGCCGTCCTTGCTGACCCATATGCCGTGAGGCTGGGTGTACTGCCCGAGCGGATAGTGGCCCTTTACCTTCCGCTCGATGAGGTCCACGACTGTGATGGAGTTTCCGGGCTGCATCTTCGGCTTCTCGCCCTCGCGGAACACGGCGAAGCTGCCGTAATTGGCCACATAGGCGAAGCGTCCGTCGGGAGAAGTGGCCGCTTCGTGCGGCCCCTGGCCGGTGGATACGCGGCCCAGGCTGGCGTAGGTACTGGGGTCGACCATGACCGCCTGGTGGTCGGACTTGTTGAGCACCACCAGCATCTCGGCAAACGCCGGCGTACCCAAAAGCAGCAGCCAGAATCCCAGTCGCAGTAACATGTAGATTACCTCGGTCGACCCAAGATGCTACCGCATCCGCGCGAACCTGGGCAGGGTCAAAACAGCATTCCGGGGACGAGCTGACGCGGGCGCGGGACGAGGCATCCAAGAGTAGTAAGGCGGGTCCGTGCAAGGGCTCAAAGGCGCATGGATTCGCTATACTGAATGCATACGACTATTTCCACACGACACAGGGAGTCGGCGGCCATCGGCTTTTCTCTGCAAAACTCCGGTCTGGCAAAGGCGCTGGGAGGCACGGCGCTGGCGGTGGTATTGCTGGCCGCCTTTGTCAACTTCCGGCAGTCGAAGGTGCCGGTGCGGGCCGACCGCGCCCAGCGCCAGACCATCGTGAACGTGGTCTCCACCAACGGCAAAATCGAGCCGGTGGAGAACTTTGAAGCGCACGCGCCCATCGCCACTACGGTGCAGCGGGTGCTGGTCCAGGCGGGAGACACGGTGAAGGCCGGGCAGCTTCTGGTCGAACTCGACGCCTCCAGCGCCCGCGCCGAGGCCGCCCGCGCTCTGGCGCAGCTGCGATCTGCGCAGGCGCAGAGCAAGGCTGTGGAGAAGGGCGGAACACGCGAGGAAGTGCTTACCAACGAAGCACTGCTGGTGAAGGCGCGCACCGAACTCGACTCGGCGCGACGCAATTTGGAAGCCATGCGCAAGCTGCGCGAACGCAAGGCCGCGTCCGTAGGAGAGTTGCAGGAGGCTGAAAACCGGTTCCGTCGCGCCCAGGCGGAGGTGGAACTGCTGGAACAGAAGCTCAAAGACCGCTTCTCGCGTCCTGAGGTGACGCGTACGGCTGCGCAATTGGGTGAAGCGCAGGCCGCCTATGCCGCGGCGCAAAATCTGCTCCATGCCGCAATTGTGCGGGCTCCACGCGCCGGTGTGGTCTATTCCCTGCCGGTACGACCGGGCACGTACGTGAGTGCCGGCGACCTGCTGGTGCAGGTGGCCGACCTCTCGCGAGTGCAGGTGCGCGCCTTTGTGGACGAGCCCGACATCGGCAAGCTGGTGGCTGGTCAGAAGGTCGAGGTCTCCTGGGACGGCCTTCCCGACCGCACTTGGGTGGGTACTGTGACCGGCGTCCCCACCACGGTAATCCTGCGGGGCACGCGCAACGTGGGCGAACTCATCTGCCAGGTGGACAACGCCGACCGGAAACTGCTGCCCAACGTGAACGTGAACGTGAAGGTGGAGACCGCACGGGATGAGAACGCGCTGGTCGTCCCGCGAGAAGCCATCCAGCAGGAAGATGGCAAGCGCTACGTCTACGAAATCGCCGGAGGCGAACTGAAGAAGCGCGAAGTGGAAACCTCAACCTCCAACCTTACGCACATCGCGGTGTCGCGCGGACTCGCCGAGAACGCCCAGGTTGCGCTGGGGTCGACTACGGGACGCAGCCTGCGGGACGGACTGCCGGTGCGGGTCGAAGGACAATGAACCGCCGTTTTGCCATCTTAGTCATCCTCCTACTCGCTCTGATGCTGCCGGCAGCGGCCGCCGATTCTGCCCGAGACCTGATGTGCACGGGAAGCGTGAATGATGCCATTGCCTCACTCCAGGCCCGCATCCAGGCCGATGCTCAGGATGCGGAAGCGCAGCATCTTCTGTCTCGCGCCTATCTGTCGATCGAGAAGTGGGACCGCGCGGTAGAAGCTGCGGAGCGTGCCGTCGTCCTGCAACCGAAGAACAGCAACTATCACTTGTGGCTGGGCCGAGCCTACGGAAACAAGGCGGAGCACTGCAACTTTATCTGCGCTTCGGGGCTGGCCGGCAAGGTGCGGACTGAATTCGAAAAGGCCGTGGAACTCGATCCCAGCAACGTTGCCGCACGCACCGACCTGGCTGAGTATTACCTGGAAGCTCCGGGCATCGTAGGCGGCAGCAAGGACAAGGCCCGCGAACAGGCAGACCAGATCCAGCAGCGCGATCCGGCGGCCGCGCACTGGGTGCGGGCCCGCCTGGCGGTCAAGGCCAAGCAGTACGATGTGGCAGAGAAAGAATTTCGCGCCGCCGTCGATGCCAGTCGCAGCCCCGGGGGAGCGTGGCTCGACCTGGCCGATTTTTACCGTGACCGCGCCCGCGTGAACGACCTGGAGGCTGCCGTCAATAAGGCGGTGGACGCATCCCAGCGCAGCGGCGGGACCCTGTTCGAGGCAGCTGCCCTGCTCTTTCACTCGGGTCGAAACTTCAGCGGCGCCGTGGAGATGCTCCGCCATTATCTAAATGGGGAGAAGAAGGTGTGCGAGGCGCCGGCTTTCCGGGCGCATTATCTGCTGGGCCAGATTCTCGAGAAACAGGGCGACAAACAGGGTGCGACCTCCGCCTATCAGGCTTCGTTTGCCCTGGCGCGTGATTTTGAGGCCGCGCGCAGAGCGCTGAAGCGGGTCCAGAAATAGGCCGTCAGCCATCAGCCATCAGCCATCAGCCCCGTGCCGATTGCTGATGGCTGAGTGTTGACCGCTACATTGACGGTGACCCCATGACCTTTGCAAAGCGCATCATCCCGATCATCTTTCTGTGCCTGGCGTTGCCTGCTGCCGCCGACCCTGTGCCCTTCCGGCGGGCCATCGAACTGGCCGTAACGCACAGTAACCCCATGGCCGCTGCTAATGCGGACCAGTCGCGCGCCCAGAACGCCTACCAGGAGGCGCGCAACCTGTTTCTGCCGCAGATGGTGCTGGGTTCGGGACTGGCCGCCACCTACGGCTTCCCGCTGAGCATTGAGGGAGCGGCGCCCTCCATCATCAACGTTAATTCGCAGCAGTACCTGTTCAATCCCGCGCAGAAGGAGTTCATCCGCGCCGCCAAGAGCGAGTGGAACGTGACCGGCACCTTGAAAGAGGACCAGCGCGACCAGGTGATCCTGGAAACGGCGACCACCTATATCGAGCTGGACAAACTCACCGCCACGCTCACGTTGTTGCGCCAGCAGCAGGAGGCCGCGGAGCGCGTGGAGCAGATCGTGGAGGAGCGTATTGCTGCGGGGGTGGACAGCGACGTGGAACGCACCCGAGCGCGCCTGGGCGCAGCCCGAGTGCGCATGCGTCTGGCCGAGGCGCAGGGTGCTCTGGACGTGTTGCGCCTGCGCCTGGCGAACCTGACGGGCTTGCCGGAGGATTCGATCACAACGGTGACCGAGTCCATTCCGGAGATGCCGGAAGTCCGCCAGGAAGACAATCTGGTAGGGCGCGCACTGGAAAAAAGCCCGCTGGTTCGCGTGGCCGACGAACGTGCCGACGCCCAGCAATTCCGCGCCAAGGGAGAGCGCAAGATGCTCTATCCGGCGTTCGACCTGGTGGGGCAGTACGGCCTCTTCAGCCGCCACAACAACTACGATGACTTCTTCCAGAAATTCCAGCGGCACAACGCGACGCTGGGCATCGCCATCCGCTTCCCCTTCCTGAACTTTGCCCAGCGTTCGCGCGCCGAGGCGGCCGAGGCCGAAGTGGTGATGGCCCGCAGCCAGGCCAAGGGAGTGCGCAACCAGGTATCGGCGGAGACGCTGCGTTTGCAGCGCCTGGTGCACCAGCTCGGCGCCGCGCGCGAGGTGACGCGCCTCGAGTACCAACTGGCACGGTCGGAAGTGGACGCCATGCAGGCCCGCATCGAGGCCGGCACCGCCACCCTGCGCGAGGAGCACGAGGTCCGGGCGCAGGAGAACGCCCGCTACAAGGCCTTCCTCGATGCCAGCTTTGAGCTGGAGAAGGTCCAGCTACAGCTTCTGCGGGCCACAGGCGAACTGGAAAAATGGGCGATGAAATAGTCGTTCGTGGTTGGTCGTTAGTCGTCAGCGGATTTCCGCTCGGAATCGGGCTGGCTTCTGTCCTTTAAGCAATCCCCGATGTTAGGATAGCAATCGAGCGAATATGCCTCTAAAAACGCTGTTCCTCAATCCTCCCTCCTTTGAAAACTTCGACGGCGGAGCCAGTTCACGCTGGCCGGCGACGCGCGAGATCGAGTCCTACTGGTACCCGGTGTGGCTCGCCTACCCGGCGGGCATGCTGGAAGGCTCGCGCCTGCTGGACGCGCCTCCGCATCATGTTTCCGCCCAGCAGACCATCGAAATCCTGAAGGACTACGAGTTCCTGGTGCTGTTCACCAGCACCCCGGGATGGCAGGGCGACCAGCGCATGGCGGAGGCGGTCAAGGCGGCGAACCCCAAGATCAAGATCTGCTTTGTAGGACCGCCGGTGACCACCGAGCCGGAGCGCGCGCTGCGCGAGTGCGCGGCGATCGACTTCGTCGTGCGCCGCGAGTTCGACTATGCGACCGTGGAGTTCGCTAACGGCAAGCCGCTCGACGAAATCC
>JBOGLL010000087.1:0-4066 GCA_050746065.1 Terriglobales bacterium
GGCTCCCGCTTCGCTCACGCCCGCCAAGCGCCTCAACATCGCAGAACAGTGTAACCGGCGACCCGAGCCGCGGAGATGCAGGACAGCCTGGCTGAATGAGGCGGAGCCCTCTTGCGCCGTGCGTGCGAGAATATCGGCATGAGCAACGCCCTGCCCGCTCCCGCCGACGAACCCAACCGAGCGCCGTATGTTCTCTGTGCGGGGCTGCTGGCGGTGCTGGCGGGACAGGCGCTCTACTACTACCCGCAGCTTCCCGAACGCCTGGCTTCGCACTTCGGCGCCGACGGCCGGCCCAACGGATGGTCCTCGCGCGAGGGCTTCTTCGGGATCATCGGCTTTGTGGTTCTAGTCGAAAGCGCGGCGTTCCTGGGGCTGCCGCGCATCCTGGGAAGGTTCCCCATCGCACTCATCAATCTGCCCAACAAGCATTACTGGCTGGCCCCGGAACGCAAGCAGGAATCCCTGGCCTGGATGACACAGATGATGGCGTGGTTCGGCGCTGCCATCCTGGGGTTTATCGCTGTCGTCAACCAAATGGTCATCCAGGCCAACCTCAGTTCGGAAGCGCGGCTCTCGGACCGGATGTGGATCGTGATGGTCGTTTTCCTCGTTTTCGTCGTCGGATGGATGGCGGCAATTTTCCGCCGCTTCCGTTTGCCGTAACCTGGAGACCCGCCAATCAGTCTGGGTTCGGGGCCATAGCGGGTCGCTCCCGGCCGCTGTGGAAGATAACTCCGGCCATCCACCGGGCATCTAAGCAGGAGTACGCAATACCCGCCCTGATGCTTGCATCAGGGCCGCTCAGGGAGCCGAGAACCTGCGGCTTACCTGGGCCCCCAACGGGGACAGCCCCGTGCCGCAAGTTCCCGGAAATCTTAATAAGAAGATAAGGAGTTGAGTGCGATGGACTTCCTATCAATTCTAGTGATTGGTTTGATAGCCGGCTGGCTAGCCGGAAAGATCAGCCGGGGCCAAGGCTTCGGACTTCTAGGTAACCTGGTTGTGGGAGTGATCGGTGCCTTGCTGGGCGGCTTTTTGTTTCGCATAGTTGGCCTTGCTGCCTACGGGCTGGTCGCCCAACTGCTGATGGCAACGGTCGGGTCCATCGTTCTGCTGTTCCTGCTCAGCCTGGTCCGAAGGACAGCCTAGCCGGCACCCAAACCGTTTGGAGGTTCGAAAGATGAAACCTATCGTCTTGATTGGTGTCGTACTCCTATTGCTTGGTGCAATCGGCTTGATAACCGGAGGTATCACTTATAAGACCGAGCGAGAATCCGTGGACTTTGGCCCCATCCAGGCCACGGTGAAGGAAGAGAAGAAAATTCCCATACCTCCGATTGTTGGCGGTCTGGTAATGGCCGCCGGCGCCGCCCTGGTGGTCATGGGCAGGAAATCTCAATAGCGGGCCGGGCAAGCGGTTCGCGAAGGGAATGGAAGGTGCACATCATGGAGCATTCATTACTAGGATGGATTTTCATCGGCATCGTTGCCGGATGGTTAGCAGGAACCATCACTCACGGGGGAGGTTTTGGTCTGATTGCCGACCTCTTCCTGGGTCTGATTGGGGCAGTCTTGGGCGGCTGGATTTTCAGCAAACTGGGCATTGGAGTCGGCAGCCTCCTCGCTAGCCTGGCCGCGGCGACGGTGGGTGCAGTAGCTCTTGTGGGTGCAGCGCGACTCGTCGCTCGACCTGGATCCTAGCGCTTCGCCAGGGCTTAATAGAGGAACGTAGCGAGCTTGGTCTCGCCATGCGAGAATGAACGTTCCTCTCATGTCCACTGCTGCCCAGCACCCCGCCATTACTCCCGAGGTCGTGGAAGAGCACGGCCTCACGCCTGCGGAGTACCAGAAAATCCTCAAGAGACTGGGCCGCGAGCCCACGCTTACCGAGCTGGGCATTTTCAGCGTGATGTGGAGCGAGCACTGCTCCTACAAGTCGTCGCGCGTCCATCTGAAGCGCCTGCCCACACGCAGCGCGCGCGTGGTCCAGGGTCCAGGTGAGAACGCCGGCATCATCGACATCGGCGACGGCTGGGCCTGCGCCTTCAAGATCGAATCGCACAACCATCCTTCCTTCATCGAGCCTTTTCAGGGCGCCGCCACCGGCGTGGGCGGCATCCTGCGCGACATTTTCACAATGGGCGCGCGCCCGCTGGCGGTAATGGACTCGCTGCGCTTCGGCCCGATTACTCCTTCCAACTCCGCGGATCCAGCGACCATCCGCCGTAACCATGCCTTGCTGGAAGGCGTGGTGAGTGGAATCGCGTTCTACGGCAACTGCTTCGGCGTCCCCAACCTGGGCGGCGAGACCCGGTTCGAGTCCTGTTACTCACAAAATCCGCTGGTGAATGCCTTCGCACTTGGCCTCGTGCGCACGGACCAGATTTTTTACGCGCGCGCTGCCGGTGAAGGCAATCCGGTGATCTACGTGGGCGCCAAGACGGGACGCGACGGCATCCACGGCGCCACCATGGCCAGCGAAGAGTTCAGCGAAGCCAGCGAGCAGAAGCGTCCCAACGTGCAAGTGGGCGATCCGTTCCTGGAAAAGCTCCTGCTCGAAGCCTGTCTGGAAGCCATGGGAAGCGGCGCCGTTGTCGGCATTCAGGACATGGGCGCCGCCGGCCTCACCTGCTCCACCTGCGAGATGGGATCGCGCGGCGGCGTGGGCGTGGAGATCGAACTCGACCGCGTCCCTCAGCGCGAAACCGGTATGAGCGCTTACGAGATCATGCTCTCGGAATCGCAGGAGCGCATGCTGCTGGTCGCCGAGCAGGGGCGCGAGCCGGAAGTGTTCCGCATCTTCGAAAAATGGGGACTCGACGCCGTCACCGTGGGCCGCGTCACCGCCGACGGCAAGCTGCGCGTCCTGGAACATGGTCAGGTCGTGGCGGAGATTCCCAACCACGCGCTCACCGAGGAAGCGCCCGTTTATCACCGTGCGATTGAACGCTGGCAGGCGCCGGTTCCTCGCGAGAAGCCCGACTCGATCAAGCTGGGAGCGACCGGCGACCTTACGGAGAAATTCAAGCGCCTGCTGGCTGCACCCAACATGTGCTCCAAGCGCTGGATCTTCGAGCAGTACGAATCCATGGTGCGCACCAATACGTTTCAGGGTCCGGGCGGAGACGCCGGTGTAATCCGTGTGAAGGGAACGGAGCGAGGCCTGGCCATGGCGCTCGATGGCAACGGCCGCTGGTGCTACCTGGACCCGCGCCTGGGAGCGATGCACGCCGTGGCCGAGGCGGCGCGCAACCTGGCCTGCGTGGGCGCGCAGCCCGTCGCTGCCACCAACTGCCTGAATTTCGGCAATCCCGAAAAGCCCGGGATCATGTACCAGTTCTCCCAGGTGGTAGACGGCCTGGCCCGTGCCTGCGAAGCACTGGGCACTCCCATCACCGGCGGAAACGTCAGCTTCTACAACGAGACCCTGGGCGAAGGCATCTACCCCACGCCAGTCGTGGGCGTGGTCGGCATTTTGGAGAAGATCGACCGCATGATGACCCTCTACTTCCGCGCCCCGGGGCGAATTCTGGTTCTTCTTCGCGCGTCCGAGCCGGGAGACCTGGCTGACGCCGAAGCTGAATTCGGATCCTCCGAGTACGCCAGCCACGTCCTGGGAACAGTGTGGGGATTTCCGCCCGCTCTCGAACTGGAGAAAGAAGCCGCGCTGCACAAATGCCTGCTCGACCTGATAGGCAATGGCTTCATCGAGTCCGCCCACGACTGCTCCGAAGGCGGACTGGCCGTCGCGCTCGCCGAGTCGGCGTTCGTCGCGGGAGTGGGCGCGCGCGTCGAGCTTCAAAGCAACGGCCTGCCTGCGGAATGCGTTCTGTTCGGCGAAGACGCCAGCCGCGTCCTGATTTCCTGCGACGAAAACCAGCTCCAGAACATCCAGAAACTTGGAGTAAGATACGGCGTAGCAGCGGACCTGATCGGGCACACAGTTCCTGAAAAGCTGGAGATTTTGGTAGACGGCAAGGCGGTCGTGTCAGCAGGCGTGTCGGAGTTTAAGGGAGTTTGGGAGCAATCGCTGGAGAAGTCGCTGGAAGTAGAGTCAATGGTGCCG
>JBOGLL010000088.1:0-11749 GCA_050746065.1 Terriglobales bacterium
CGGGACCGGGCGCTACACGAGTTCAACACCGGGGCCCGTCCCCGGAGGAAGAGTTGGGAGGTCACCTTGTTCCGTTCGAGCCCGTATGACGTCGGCCATATGACCGCAGATTTCGACGCCATTCGTATCAGCCTGGCGTCGCCGGAAAAAATCCGGAGCTGGTCGCACGGCGAAGTCACCAAGCCGGAGACCATCAACTACCGTACCTTCAAGCCGGAGCGCGACGGGTTGTTCTGCGCCCGCATCTTCGGTCCGACCACCGACTGGGAATGCTTGTGCGGCAAGTACAAGCGCATGAAACATCGCGGGGTGATATGCGACAAGTGCGGCGTGGAAGTCACGCTGAGCAAGGTGCGGCGGGAGCGCCTGGGTCATATTGAGCTGGCCTCACCGTGCTCGCACGTATGGTTCTTCAAGGGACTGCCCAGCCGCATCGGCCACTTGCTGGATATTTCCCTGCGCGACCTGGAGTCGGTGCTGTACTTCGAGGCCTACGTGGTGGTGGACCCGGGCGACGCTCCGCTGAAAGATCGCGAGATCATCCGCGAGGAGCAACGCTTCCGCGAACTCGACCAGCAGTACCGCGCCACCGGGATGAAGGCCATGATGGGCGCTGAGGCTATCAAGGAGCTTCTGAAGCGCGTGGAGGTGGAGGAACTCTCCACCGAGCTGCGCGACAAGATGAAGCACGAGACTTCGCTGCAGAAGCGCCTGAAGTATGCCAAGCGGCTGAAGGTGGTAGAGGCCTTCCGCAAGAGCGGCAACAAGCCCCACTGGATGATTCTGGACGTGATCCCGGTCATCCCGCCGGAGCTGCGCCCGCTGGTGCCCCTGGATGGCGGACGCTTCGCCACCAGCGACCTGAACGACCTGTACCGGCGCGTAATCAACCGCAACAACCGGCTGAAGAAACTGATGGACCTGCACGCGCCCGAAGTCATCGTGCGCAATGAGAAGCGCATGCTGCAGGAAGCGGTGGACGCTCTGTTCGACAACGGACGCCGCGGCCGCGTGCTGCGCGGCGCCAACAACCGTCCGCTGAAGTCGCTGTCCGACACGCTGAAGGGCAAGCAGGGACGCTTTCGCCAGAACCTGCTGGGCAAGCGCGTGGACTACTCCGGGCGCTCGGTGATCGTGGTGGGGCCCGAACTCAAGCTACATCAGTGCGGGCTTCCCAAGAAGATGGCGCTGGAGCTGTTCAAGCCGTTCATCTATCACCGGCTGGAGCAGACCGGGCAGTGCACCACCATCAAGCAGGCCAAGGAAATGGTGGAACAGCAGGAATCGGTGGTGTGGGACATCCTCGAGGAAGTCATCCGCGACCATCCCGTGCTGCTGAACCGCGCTCCCACACTGCACCGCCTGGGCATCCAGGCGTTTGAGCCGGTGCTGGTGGAAGGCAAGGCCATCAAGATCCACCCGCTGGTATGCACCGCGTTCAACGCCGACTTCGACGGCGACCAGATGGCGGTCCACATCCCTCTGTCGCCGGAAGCGCAGGTGGAGGCGAGCGTGCTCATGCTCTCCTCACACAACATCCTGTCGCCGGCGTCGGGCCAGCCCATCACCGTGCCCACGCAGGACATGGTGCTCGGCCTCTATTACCTCACCAAGGCGCGCCCCGGAGCCAAGGGCGAAGGACGCGCGTTCGCCAACGTCGAGGAGGTGCTGCTGGCGCGGGAGGCGGGCGAGGTGGAAACGCTCACCCCCATCCGCCTGCGCTATAGCGGCCTGGTGATTGACCTGACCATCGCCTATGACGATCAGGACATCCTGCACACCGAGCCCACCACGTATGAGCGGCAGTACATCAAGACCACGGTGGGCCGGGCCATTTTCAACGACCACCTGCCCAAGGGGACTCCTGCCTTGCCCATGCCCTACATCAACGGGCTCCTGAAGAAAAAGGGCGTCGGGCAGTTGGTGAACTACTGCTACCTGCGCTTCGGACTGGAAACCACGGTGAAGATGCTGGACGGCATCAAGGAACTGGGCTTCCTGTACGCCACCCGTGCCGGACTTTCCATCGGCATCGATGACATGGTCATCCCGCCACACAAGGCGGCGCTGGTGAAGGACGCGCAGAAACAGGTGATCAGCGTGCAACAGCAGTATCTCGACGGCGCCATCACCAACGGCGAGCGCTACAACAAGGTGATCGAGATCTGGTCGTCCATCACGGAGAAGGTGGCCGACGAGATGTTCAACGTGCTGCAGGGAGAGGACCGCTCCGGGAACCTGAATCCCATCTACGTCATGGCCGACTCCGGTGCCCGCGGCTCCAAGCAGCAGATCCGCCAGCTTTCCGGAATGCGCGGACTGATGGCCAAGCCCTCGGGCGAGATCATCGAGACGCCCATCACCGCCAACTTCCGCGAAGGGCTGACCGTGCTGCAGTACTTCATCTCCACCCACGGTGCCCGCAAGGGACTGGCAGACACGGCGCTGAAGACGGCGGACTCCGGCTACCTCACGCGGCGCCTGGTGGACGTGGCCCAGGACGTGATTGTCAGCGAGCAGGACTGCGGCACGCTGGACGGCATTTACGTGGGCTCCATCGTCGAATCGGGCGAGATCATCGAACCGCTGCGCGACCGCATTGTGGGCCGGGTCTCGCTGGAGAAGATCAAGGACTACGAAGGCAGCGTGATCGTAGACATCAACCAGGAAATCACCGAAGAACTGGCCAATGCCATCCAGGCGGCGGGCATCGAGCGGGTACGCATCCGCTCCGTGCTCACCTGCGAATCGCGCCGCGGCGTGTGCATCAAGTGCTACGGGCGCAACCTGGGTTCGGGCCGCGTGGTGGAACTGGGCGAAGCCGTGGGCGTGATCGCGGCGCAGTCTATCGGCGAACCGGGAACGCAGCTCACCATGCGCACCTTCCACATCGGCGGAACCGCGTCGCGGGTCTCCGAGCAGTCGCGCCTGGAAGCCAAGAACCACGGCATTGTGCGCTTCCAGAACCTGCAGACGGTGCGCTCGCGCGAAGGCGGACTGGTGGTCATGAACCGCGCCGGCGCCATCACCATTGTGGACGAGAAGGGCCGTGAAAAAGAACGCTACTCGGTGGTCTACGGCGCCAAGGTCAAGGTGGAGGACGGGCAGGAAGTGCAGCTCGGCCAGGCGCTGGTGGAGTGGGACCCGTACACCTTCGCCATCCTCACCGAGATCGGGGGGACGGCGCAGTACAAGGACCTGCAGGAAGGCATGACGCTGCACGAGGAAGTGGACGAGGTCACCGGCCTCTCCCGCCACGTGGTCACCGACACGCAGGACGAGAAGCGCCAGCCCGCGCTGATGATCAAGGGCAAGACCAGCAAGCGCTACCTGATGCCCTCGCGCGCCCACCTGATGGTGGGCGACGGTGACACGGTCTTCCCCGGAGATGTGCTGGCCAAGATCCCGCGCGAAACCACCAAGACCAAGGACATCACGGGCGGTCTGCCGCGCGTGGTGGAATTGTTCGAGGCCCGCAAGCCTCGGGAAACCGCCGTCATCAGCGAAATCGACGGCACGGTGAAGGTGGGCGAGATCAGCAAGGGCCTGCGCAAGATCTTTGTCCAGGGCGACGACGGCACGGAGAAGGAATACTCGCTGCCGCGCGGCGTCCACATCAACGTGCAGGAAGGCGAGCGCGTCAAGGCGGGCGAACCGCTGATGGACGGCCCGCTGAACCCGCACGACATCCTGGCGGTGCTGGGCGAAAAGGAACTGCAGGCCTACCTGGTGGACGAGATCCAGGAGGTCTACCGCTTGCAGGGCGTGGCCATCAGCGACAAGCATATCGAGGTGATCGTGCGCCAGATGATGCGCTGGGTGAAGGTGGAAGACGTGGGCGACACCCAGTTCCTGCTGGAACAACAGGTGGACAAGTTCCGCTTCCGCGAGGAGAACGCACGCGTGATCGCCTCGGGAGGACGTCCTTCTACCGGGCGCCCGCTGCTGCTGGGCATCACCAAGGCGTCGCTCTCCACGGATTCCTTCATCTCCGCGGCCTCCTTCCAGGAGACCACGCGCGTGCTCACCGAGGCTGCCATCCAGGGCTCGGTGGACCACCTGCGCGGCTTGAAGGAGAACGTGATCATGGGACGGCTGATTCCCGCCGGCACCGGCATGGAGTATTACCGCAACGTGAAGCTCTCGCCGGAGCTGGAGGAAGCCGCCGCCAAGGTGCAGGAGGAGGTTTCCGCCGCCTACGAGGAAGCCGAGCGCGCGCTCGAGCTGATGCGTCAGGAGGGCGAAACCGAAGGCGAGGAACTGCCCGCCGAGTAAGCGTTTGCGAAATGCGGGATTTATCGGGTGTAACACCGGCAGCCGGATCTCCGCGATGCCTTCCACAGGCCCAAGCCTTGGCCTTCGTGATGCGGGTCGAAGAAACGGCCCTAATGCCCGCCATTTTCGGGCATACATGCTTGTATAAGATGTAGGCGCGGGCGACTCGCCCGCGCCCTTGAGCCTCCGAAAGTACTATTACCGAAGGAAGCTGCCACACCTGCAGCGGGACTCTAAACCGCTATTCGTCAGCTTTCGCACACACCGCTCCTGGATACTGTCGCCACAGTTACGCGACATTGCCCTCGAGTGCTGTCTTTTCCAACACGGCAAACGAATCCGGCTGCATGCAGGTGTCGTCATGCCGGAACATGTGCACCTCCTACTGTCAGCACTGACGGATGCGAATGGGGAAAGCTATTCGATCCCTGAAATCATGCAAAACATCAAGAGCGTGTCAGCCCACAAGATCAATCGTGCAGCCGAACGGACAGGGAAAGTGTGGCAGGTGGAATCGTTCGATCATCTCATCCGAAGCAGCCGCGAGTTCGATGCAACAATCGCCTACATTGCTGAGAACCCGGTGATGCGAAGGTTGGTGAACAAGCCCTCTGATTACAAATGGCTCTGTCTGGAGCGGGAGGTTTTCCACTGGTAAGGGTTGCGCGGGCGAGTCGCCCGCGCCTACATCTCATACAAGCATGAAGGTCCCTCCAGCACGCGCGTCCCTTGGCGCGGGCGAGTCGCCCGCGCCTACATCTCATGCAAGCATGAAGGTCCCTCCAGCAACGCGCGTCCCTCGGCTCGGGCGAATCGCCTGCGCCTACATCTCATGCAAGCATGAAGGTCCCTCCAGCACGCGCGTCCCTCGGCTCGGGCGAATCGCCTGCGCCTGACGGCTGGGTCGTTTGGCGGTAATGTGGCCATCCATTACTAGCCTCCCATCCCGGCTTCATGTAACCTTCCTTTTCCATGCGGCGGTTTATCGGGCTGGTGCGGCGGGCCTTCTGGCGCGCCTTCGAGGACAACTGCTTTGCCATCGCCAAGGCATCCGCCTACTCCTCTATCCTGACGCTGTTTCCCGCGCTGCTGGTTCTGGCTGCGCTGCTGGCTGCCTCGCAAACGACGGAGCCCTTCGTGCATGCCGTGGCCACGGCCATCGGGGCGGTGCTGCCTCCGGGCGCCGGGGCCAACGCGGAGGCCTACCTGGAGCGCACCGGCCCCCGTCCCGGACGCCTGCTGGTGAGCGCCTGCATGATCACGCTGTTGGCAGCCACCGGCGTCATGGTTTCCTGGATGGAAGGCTTCCGCAACGCCTATCGCATTCCCAAAACCTGGGGATTCTGGAAGGAACGCGCGGTGGCGGTGTTCCTGGTGGCGCTGGCCTTCACGCCCATGACCTTTGCCACGCTGCTGGTGGGTTTCGGCAGCCAGATCGAGAGCTGGATGGTGCTGCACAGCGAGAAGACGCTGGGCCCGTACATCCTGCTGTTCTGGACGGGAGTGCGCTGGCTGATCGCCATGCTCACCAGCGTGGGCGTGCTGGCGCTCATTTATCACAACGGCGTGCCACGGTCGCAGCCCTGGCACCGGGTGATGCCGGGAGCGGCGCTGGCCACCGGCATGTGGTTCGTGGTCACCGTGTTTTTTGCCTGGTATGTAGAGAATGTGTCCACGTACAACCTGATCTACGGCTCCCTGGGCGTGGCCATCGCCCTGCTGGTGTGGATGTACCTGCTCTCCATCGTGATCCTGGTGGGAGCCGAGTTCAATGCCATCGTGTACCCGCGGGTGGTGGAGGAGAACGCCCGTCCCACGCTTTTTAACCGCGAGCTGCGCGTACCCACCTTACCCAAATCCAAAGCGCGAAAAACCCGATGAGACGAGCCAAGATTGTCTGCACCATGGGACCGGCGTCGAGCGGCGAAGCCGTGCTGCGCGAACTGGTACGTGAAGGCATGGACGTGGCCCGCCTGAACTTTTCCCACGGCACCCACCAGGAACACGCCCGCCGCATGGCTGCGGTGCGTCAGGCTGCGGAGCGTGAAGGCCGCACCATCTGCATCCTGCAAGACCTGCAAGGGCCCAAGATCCGCACCGGACGCCTGAAGAACCGCCGGCCGGTGGCGCTGAAGACTGGGGCGCGGCTGACCATTACTCCGCGCGACCTGCCGGGCACCCCCACGCTCATTTCAACCACCTTTCCCACGCTGGCCCGCGAAGTGGAGCCGGGAGCGCGCATCCTGCTCTCCGACGGGCTGATCGAACTGCGGGTGCGCGCCGTCCACGGCGAGGACGTGGAATGCGAAGTGGTCAACGGCGGCCTGCTGGGCGAGCATAAGGGCATCAACCTGCCGGGAACGGTAGTACGCGTCCCGGCACTCTCGGAGAAAGACAAGAAGGACCTGGCCTTCGGCCTGAAGAGCGGCGTGGACATGGTCGCGGTATCGTTCGTACGCACGGCGCAGGACGTGAAGGAGGCGCGGCGGTTCATCGCCTCCCACGGCTCCAGCGTTCCCATCATTGCCAAGCTGGAAAAACCGCAGGCCATCGAGCACCTGGATGAGATCTTTGAGGCCGCGGACGGCGTGATGGTGGCGCGCGGCGACCTGGGTGTGGAGATGCCGGCCGAAGCGGTGCCCGTGATCCAGAAAAAGATCATCCGCCAGGCGGCGGAGTGGCGAAAGCCGGTGATCACGGCCACGCAGATGCTGGAGTCCATGATCGAGAACCCGCGTCCCACGCGGGCGGAAGCCAGCGACGTGGCCAACGCCATCTTCGACGGCACGGATGCGGTGATGCTCTCGGCGGAAACGGCGACCGGCAAATGGCCGCGCGAGGCCGCAGCCATGATGGCGCGCATCATCGTCGAAGCCGAATCCAGCATGGAAGACATACCGCACCGCCGCCGTCGCGAGGGCCAGATCATTTCCATCTCCGAGACCATCTGCGAGTCCATCGCACACGCAGCCCACCAGGTCAACATGACGGCCATCGCCGTCTTCACCGAGACCGGCAACACGGCAAGACTGATCTCCAAGTACAGGCCGCGCGCGCCCATCTACGCGTTCACCTCCGTGGCAGCAACGCGCAACCGCATGAACCTGCTGTGGGGCGTGCGTCCCATGCACTCGGATCATGCGCCCTCAGCCGACGACATGGTGCGCGCTGCGGAAAAATCCCTCCTCGCTATGGGTGCGGTGAAAAACGGCGACGTGCTGGGTGTGGTGGCGGGAACGCAACTGGCTTCCGGCTCTACCAACTTCCTGCGATTGCACGTGGTGGGCGGGGCGCTGGGGCCAGGGGCGAAGAGGCTCCGGAAGCGTTAGGAGCCCGGGCGAAAAGCCAACCACGAAGGACGAGAAGGTTTCACGAACGGTGCCTTCGTTGGACTCATTTGAAGGCGGGGCGTGCCGACACCCGGCCGAGGGCGGCCGGGCTACACATCCATCCAGCTAGTTGATCCAGGGTCCACGGTGCTCGCCGTTCTTCTTGCCGGGAGGCGGGGCGTTGGGGTCGGTTTCTTCTTCGGGCTGGTTCTCAAACTGCTTCATGTAGACTTCAAACTTCTTGCCGGCGCGGCGGCGCTTCCAGCGATACCAGGCGTTGCGCAAACCGAGAAGGCCGTCGCCAAAGGAGGCACCCATCCCACGCCGCACCGCAAACACCACGTAGAGATAGCCGAACAGCAGTCCGCCGAGGTGAGCCATGTGGGCCACGCCGCCGCCGCCCTCCAGCGCTCCGATGAGGGAGAGGAATACCAGGAAAAGGACCCAGTGTTTGGCCTTGAGTGGGATGGGCAGCGGGAAAACGATGATGCGCCGCTCGCCAAAGATGGCGGCATAGGCAGCCAGGATGCCGTAGGCGGCGCCGGAAGCGCCGACCGTGGGCACGCTCATCGAAACCAGCACGCCAGCGAGGCCCATGACCACGGTGACCAGCGCCGCGCCGATCAGGGACACCAAGTAAAGATGCAGGAAGCGCCGGCGCCCCCATGCGGACTCGAGTTCAGTGCCGAACATCCACAGCGCGAACATGTTGTAGATGAGGTGGAACAGGCCGCTGTGCAGAAAAGCGTAGGTGACCACCTGCCAAAGCCATCCGCTGAGAACCTTCCCGGGAACCAGCCCGAAGACGACATACAGATCGCGCCGCAGCGGCAGCGAAACCACGCCCAGCACCAGCATGGCCAGGTAAATTCCCGAGTTGATGAGGACCAGCTTGCGGACCAGTCCCGCAAAGGGTGGGAAGCTGAGCGTGACTTCGGTTCCGCGGTGCATGAAAGTACGACCCAACCAAGAGTACCAGCTTCACTGCCTCCGCGCCTTAGTCGCGCAGCCCTGTGCCGAGCTTGCAAGCGGACGCACGTCCCGCTGAATCGATGACTGCAATTCATCCTGCGCTACCTCCAGATCGTACATGGCCTGGGCATTCAGCCAGAACCGTGCGCTGGTATTGAAGAAACGTGCCAGACGCAGCGCGGTATCGGGGGTAATGCTCCGCCGCTCGTGGACGATCTCCGCAATGCGAGTGACCGGCACGCGCAGGTGCAGCGCCAGCCGGTTCATGCTCAGGCCGAGGGGCCGCAAAAAGTCCTCGCGGAGAATCTCTCCGGGATGAATCGGCGGCAGCTTTCTGGAGCGTCCCATGGTTCCTCCTACTAGTGATAATCGACGATCTGTCAAGCGGTACATTCTCAGCGTGCGGGCGCCGGCACCACGGCCAAGCTCTTGTTTCCGCGGGCGCCCACGGCGCGCACCGCGAAGATGACGTTGTCCTTGGAGCGCGGCAGGGTGACGCGGGTAACGTTGCCGGCAGGCCTGGCGCCCTCCCATTCGGCGGCGGTGGTGCGGCGCCACAGGACTTCGTAGCCTGCGGCCAGGCCGCCGGGTGAGACCTCCCAGGTGAGCGTGGAGTCGTTCTGCAACTCCTTGGTGAGCAGGCGGACACTCGCGGGAGGCGCGGGCGCAAGCGCCAGTTCGGCCAGCGTAGCCAGGTTCAGCCGGGCGACGTTGGCCACGTAGGCATAGTCCACGAATTTTGGCAGGTCGCCGTACTCCACGCCGCCTTCGGTACGCGGGTTCTGGTGCTGATGGTTGTAGTCCTCGCGGTATTCGGTGAAGCGGACGGCAGCAAAACCCGAATCGTTGAAGGCGGAGTGGTCGCCACCGCGCAGGTAACGGTCGCGCCGGAAGATGAGTTCCGGACCGAATCCAGCGCGCAGGTGTTTGCGCGCGACCTCTGCAATGTAGCGCGCGAGCTGGCGGGAGGCGGAGTCGTTCTCGCCGCCCAGAGCGCGGAGCTGGCGTATTTCTGCCTCGGTGGCGGCCTGGGGAATGCCTTCGGAGAACACGCGCACCAAGCCGGGACGCTGCTGGGTGACGCCGGGCGTCTGGTTGCCGCCCACGATGTCGTTGTTGAGCACGGCGGCGATGTTGCGGCCTTCGCTTTTCGCCGTCCGGGCGAAATGGCGCGCGCCCAGCAAGCCTTGCTCCTCGCCGGCCACGGCCATGAACACGATGGTGGCGGGAAACCGGTACTGGCTGAGGACGCGCGCGCACTCCAGGCTGACGGCGGTGCCGGAGGCGTCGTCGTTGGCACCGGGCGCGTCGCCCGCGGCATCCAGAGGATCGCTGTTACGTGAGTCGTAATGTCCGGTGACAACGTAAATGCGCCCGGCGTTCTCCGGGTCGCTCCCCGTCAGCGTAGCCACCACGTTGACGATCTCGGTGGGACGCGCCACCCGCTCCGCCGGCTCCTGCACGTAACTCTGGAACTCAACCTTCAGGCAGCCGCCGCAAGCCGCGGAGTAGCGCTCGAACTCCTGCTTGATCCATTCGCGGGCTGCGCCGATGCCTCGGCCGGCCTGGACAGCCTGCGCGTCCGCCGCGGAGAGCGTGTGCCGCGTGCCGAAGGACGCCAGCTTCTGGATGTTGGCGCGGATCTGCCGGGCTGAGACCTGGCGCGCAAGGGCCGCTGGGTTGGGAACGGGCAGAGGGGGAGGAGTCTGCGGCCATGCCGCTTCGCGTCCTGCAGCGAACCAGAGCACGGTCAGGAAGATTGCTTTTCGGCGCAAACTGTGCCTCCCTAACGAAACATTCACCTGGAGAGCCTTGACGGTACCGGCGAGAGGCTCTAAATATAACAGGAGTCCTTAGAGCAGTATTTTCCCTTAGGGAGGCATGCAGAATGGTTTGTCCCGAGTGTGAAGCCGATCTCGATGTGGAACCCGGCGATGTAGACGAAGGTGAGATCGTTTCCTGCCCGGAGTGCGGAACCGACTACGAGGTGGTGACCGGCAATCCTCTCGAACTCAACAAGATCGCGGAGGAGGAAGAAGACGAGGACCTCGAAGAGGCGGAGAGCGAAGACGGTGACCACTCCTAGCCGAACGGTGCTTCGGCCGCTGGTGCCGGCGCTGCTGCTGGTTCTGGCAGCGGCGGGCCTCGGGGCAACGCCTGCTCTGGAAGAGAAAAGAGAGAAAAAAGAAGAAAAGCCGTACGCACTTCTCTTCGGCACCGTGTTTGGGCCGGATGCACGAGCAGTAGCGGGTGTGAAAGTGAAGATCCGCCGCTCCGACCAGAAGAAGGCGAAGTGGGAGCTCTACTCGGACCGCCGCGGTGAGTTCGCCCAGCGCGTGCCTGCAGGCAAGGCCGATTACGTGGTTTGGGCGGACCTGAAAGGGCCGAAAGACCAACCCCGTCAAGAGGTTACGGTCCATGTGGTGAATGACGAGCGGGTAGACTTCAGTCTGCATCTAAAATAGGCAGGTAAAGGACTGAGCAGGGAGGGTGTGTGATTCGGAAGGTCCCAAGCGGAGCCGTGGTTGCGCTGCTGGCGCTTGCGCTGGCGGTGGGGGCTTCGTCCGCCGCGCCGCAGGGTGAGTCGCAAACCCGTTCCGTTTCCGGCCAGGTGCTGGACAAGCAGGATGCGCCGCTGGCCAACGCCGTCGTCCATCTGAAGAACACAAAAACTCTGGCGCTTAAGACCTTTATCACCGATGAGAGCGGTGACTACCGCTTCAGCGGTCTCTCACCCAACGTGGACTATGAACTGCATGCCGAACTAAAAGGCCACCGCAGCGACACCAAAACCATCAGCTCCTTCGACAGCAAGAAGCAACTGGTCATCCACCTGAAGATCGATACCAGCAAATAAGAAGGCCGCCCGACGGGCGGCCTGGTGGAGACGTTGCAAGCCTGTGGTGCTAGAGATCCCTCGCTGCGCTCGGGATATCGCCGGCGGGCTCCCGGCCGCCGTGGCGGCCTCACGCCCGCTAACCGGCTCTAGTTCTGGTCGTTGCCGGCGCGCTTGAGCGACATCAGCTCTTCGATGGTGGAGGTGGCGCTGGATGCGGTGTGTTTGGCGGTGTGTTTGTAGGCTTCCACTTCGGCGCGCGAGCCCTCGTCGCCGATGCCGCGCAGGCTGAGCCCGATCTTCTTCTCGCCCGGGGTCATCTTGATGATCTTGAAGT
>JBOGLL010000089.1:0-4350 GCA_050746065.1 Terriglobales bacterium
GTCCCCTGCGAGTAGAGCCGGAGAGCGCGCGCGGAGGGCGTGGTCACCTTCTCCAGCTTCTGCTCGCTCTGCCGGATGACGGAGAGCTCTTCGCCCAGCGTGCGGCGCACGCGGCTGGAGAGGCGCCGCAGCGCCGGCACGACCTCCTTCTGGCCGGCGGCCTCCTCGCTGAAGCTGGCCGCGGTGACGCCGTCGGTGGGATTCACCAGGCTGGCGCTGAGCACGTAGGTGGTGTCCAGCTTCTCCACCCGGCCTGTGATCAGGCCTCGGATACCGCCGTCGCGCAGGCAAATCTCGCGCCCGACGCCCCCGTCCACACGGGTATCGAGCGGCTTGCGCATCAGCGCTAGCGCATCGTGCATGCGCTCCCGCGCCACCACGTTCACAAAGCGGGAGTTGCTCAGCTCGCGCTCCAATGCGTACTCGAGCACACCGTCGAACACGGGCTCGCTGGTACGGTTTTCAAAGCTCGCGATCAGCACCCAGTCGCGGGCTTCGAACGCCAGTGCCGGGCCTGCGGCCGCGTGAGCCACCAACCTGTTCCCACGCCCACTACCAGGACGACCGCCACGGCCAACAGCCGCCAGGAGAGCCAGCGGCGCTCTTCGGATGCGGGCGGCTCCACTTCCGCCTCCAGCCGCAAGCGGCCTTGGGCCCACCAGGCGTCAATCTCCGGCCGGTAGGCGTAAACCGTCCCCAGCTTGTCGTGCATGTGGCGGTGGACGGGCATCCCTTCCTCCCGCTCCCAGCGCTGCACGGTGCGCACTCCGCGTTTCAGATAGACGGCGATTTCCTTCCAGGATTCCAGTCTCTCGCTGGCAGGAGGCTCGGCAACCGGGAACGACTTGGCGGTTCCTGGGCCCATACGGCCGGCTCCAAGGGGGAAGGGATGGGCACATTCTATCCCCATCCCGGCCTGGGCTCAATCTGGGCGGAAAACACAGGCCTTTGGCGTGCTCTGGCCGAGCCTGGCGCACCACGGCGCTTGCCAAGCCTCAGAACCCATCGCACTGTGATTCTGCACGGGAAGTTTCCCTTGTGCTCACAGAGAGAGGACGAAAATGCGAATACTCACTTCACGTAACACACTGATCCTGCTGCTGATACTGGTGACGGGATTCTGGCTAATGGCCTTTGCCCAGAAGAAAGGGGGCGGTGGTAGCACGGGGCCGCTGTACTTGCTGGCCACGTTCCTGGATCCCGGGAACGAGATCACCAGCGACAACGGCTCTGCCTACCGGCACGGGGTGGATGGTCAGGTGACACTCGGAAAACCCGGCGCCGGACGCTTCCGCTTGGACCTGGGGAAGTTCAACCAGAACCAGCGTGAGCTAAACATCAATCTGAGTGCTTGCGGGGCCGCCTGTGACAACATCAACGGACCACAGGTTGCCTTCCTGCAGAGCGGTTCGGAGTTCATTCCACAGCGCGATGGGCTGGGAAATATCATCGGCTGGACCACATCCGGCGAGACCGCACTGGACCTGCGGAGCATGAAGATCGCAGACGGCGACCGCTATGCAAACCTCTACGCTCAGCTAACTGCAGACGCGGGAGGGTTCAGCCGCAGGTTTATCTATTCGCGGCCCGAGCACGTGCTTGAGGTCTGGCGTTGCAATGACGAGCTCGCGGAGCCCGCGAAGGTCGCATGCACGGCCGAAAATTCCGGCGGCAGCTGCGTTACCTGGGAGATCAGCGGCAAGAATGGCTGTTTCCGGAAGGCCCAGGACAGCCTGAACCGAACGTGGTCATCCATCTACCTAGAGGACGTTGGATTCCAGGTTTCCCTGGTTCCTGCTCCCTAGGACCTTTGCCACGAACACTGCGCTGCAGCAGTGAGCGCCGAAGGAATCGCCGGGCACTCCGACCTGTTCGTCTGCATTTGGGGCAGACGGCTGGAGGGGGAGGCATTGCGCGGGAGTCACCTCCCGCGCACTCCGCTCGCAATCAAGTGTCCGGCACAGCGGGTCATCCGCGTAAATCCGCGGTAAGCCTACTTCCCGCCCGACTTCTCGTCCGCGTGCCCGTGGTTGTGGTAGCCGGTGGGCGTTTGGGTGAGCGAGCCGTGCAGGATCTCGATAAAGTCGTTGGTCGTCAGGAAACCTTTGCCCCACTTCTCTTCCCACGCGGCGAGGACCTTCTGCTGCTTCATCTGCTCCAGCGTCTTGCCCTGCTGGATGGCCGCTGCCACCGCGCCCGAGGTCCCGCGCAGCATCTCCAGATACGCCTTCAGATCGTCCCTCGTGGCCAGCGGCCCGTGTCCGGGGATGATTCTGGCCTCGCCCGGCGGAGGCCCCGGATCCAGGGCCAGCACCCGCTCGATAGTGGCGATCAGGCCCTTCACGCTGCCGCCGCTGTCCACGTCAATGAAGGGGAAGATGCCGTTAAAAAAAAGGTCGCCCATATGGAGCACGCCGGAGGGTTTGAACCCGATAGCGATGTCGCCGTCGGTGTGGCTATGAGGAAAGTGGATGGCCCGAATGTCTTCGTTGTTCAGGTGGACCACCAACTGATCGTTGAAGGTGATGATGGGCAGGGCCCCTGGAGGCGCCGGATCCACCTTGCCGAAGCGCGTACTGCCGCCGCTTTCCAGTCGCTGCCGCACGTTCTCGTGGGCCACAATCGTGCCCAGCTTCCCGAACGCGGCGTTGCCCCCGGTGTGGTCGCCGTGCCAGTGCGTGTTCAGGATGAAGCGCACCGGCTTGTCGGTGATTCCCTTCAGCGCGGCCTGGATCTTGGGCGCGAGCGGCGCGTACTGGTCGTCCACGATGACGATGCCGTCCTCGCCCACGCAAACTCCGATGTTGCCGCCGCTGCCGGTGAGCATGTAAACGCTGCCCGCCACCTTCTGCACTTTGATCTCGACCTTCGACCAGTCCGTCTGCTGCTGGGCCCACGCCGTGCTCAACAGCACGAGCATCGCCACGACGAGCTTTCTTCCGGTGTGCATGATGGTTTCCTTTCGACCTTTGAAAGCTGACATTGTAACCGTCAGGCCTTTTCTTCCCTTTTCCTATAATGGCGACGCCGCGCCTTCGAACAGCGGCCACAGTTTGTCCATGCCCACGCGAAACAGTTCGTAGCTTTCCCGAGTGCGCCCTACACGGCGGAACAGCAGTTCGCCATCGCCGTTGCCCTCGGCATCCACTGCATCGATCAGTTCCATGCGAGGCACGGCGTCGAGCCTCTGGTCGTCGGTCACCGACGCAAACAGCTTGCGCAATTCACCGCCAATGGCCACTCCGGCAACCACGGTAACGTAATACGTCCGCGCAGGGGCCGCCGCAGTCGCCGGCACTGTGTGCCGCGCCATCAGCACGATCTCCGGATTGTTGTCGTAGTTCAGGTCGAAGGCGCGGATGCGTACGTCCTCGAGTGCTGGCAGCACCGGCTTGGGAGTCCCTGCGGCGCGGGCCGTCCCGCCTCGCGGGACCGCGCTCTTCGTCCCTGGCTGCGGCAGCCGCTTGGCCAATTCCGCCTGGGCCATCACCAGGACTTCATTTCTGAGCTGCTCTTCTTCCTCGCGCTGCCAGAGAAACGCGAACGGACGCCGCTCCGGAAGGCTGGCATCGGAAACTGCCACCAGCCGCTCCGGCTCCCGGCCTGAAGCCGGCGAACTCCTCGTGAATTCCTCGAGCACCTGTTCCGGACTCTTCTCCGGCTTCTTGGGTTTGCCGCGCCGCAGCACGGGACGATCCGGATCCGGCTCTTGTGGCTCCGCTGCTTGTGTGGCGCGGCCGTCCCCGGCCGCATCCTTCTCCGCCTTGGCCGACTGCGCCTCTCCCGCCTTCGGCTTCTTCAGCACCGGAGGCGCATCCTCATCATCCCCGGTCTTGACCGTGACCGGTTTTGCCGGCTTGGCAACCTCGAATTCGCGCGGCACCCACGCCCCTACGGCGAACCATGCGCGCTGGCGATCGGCCGCCTGCTCCACGGTGAACAGGCCGGCGGCTTCGCCGCTGCGCTCGGCTTCGTATACCGTCCCCGGCTCCACCGCCATGGGACGCGGCCGTACTCGATACAGACCGGCGTCGAAATACCTGCCGTCCTCGAGGACGTAAATCGGCACCAGGCGCCCGCGCCCCGGTGTCTTGCTGTCGGTCGTGAGTTCGAGCACACCCAGCGCGCGCAGCGTGGAGTCCTTGCGCTTCGGACGCGGCGTTTGTGCCCAGGCGGCCACAGCCAATACGCTTAGCGCGGCCATCACCGCCAGGCAGATGACGGCACGCACAAGTTTGCGATATAAGGACTGGCGCGGTTCGGACATGCCGTGGGGAGGACTGACCATGAAGGTGAACGACAAGGCCCCTGATTTTAGCCTCTCCGACGAGAACGGCGCCACGGTCTCGC
>JBOGLL010000090.1:0-4585 GCA_050746065.1 Terriglobales bacterium
GCTACCAGGTGAACTATCCGTTCCTGCTTTATGCCGGGAACATCAAGCCGCACAAGAACATCGTGCGCATCATCGAGGCCTTCTCCGCGCTCAAGACCGAGCTGAAGAAAGACGGCAAGTTCCCCGACCTGCGGCTGATTATCATCGGCGACGAGCTTTCGCAGCATCCCGATCTGCGCCGCACCGTGATCAAGAGCGGCGTGCAGAACGACGTGCGCTTCCTCGGCTTCGTGCCCATCGAGGTGCTGCGAACTTTTTATGACACCGCGAAGATCTTCGTCTTCCCGTCACTGTATGAGGGCTTCGGGCTGCCGCCGCTCGAGGCCATGGCCCACGGCACGCCGGTGGTGTGCTCGAACGTCTCGTCGCTGCCGGAAGTGGTGGGCAACGCCGCGGTGCTGGTGAATCCGGAAAACGTTTTCGACATCATGCGCGCGCTGCACCGCGTGCTGCTCGACCAGCCCCTGCGCGAGCGCCTGAAGCAGCGCAGCTACGAGCAGGCCGCCCGCTTCTCCTGGGAAGCTTCGGTCAGCCGGCTGATCGAGATTTACGAAGAGGTTGGCGCCCACCGGAGAGCCGCTGCCTAGCGACCAGCCCACCATGGCACCTTGATTCCTACCGCGGATTTTCGCGGATCAAGCGGATAGAGCCCTAACTTCCCCTGCACCCTTTGTTTGTATCCCGGGATACCCCTCCCCTCCCCCTGGCAGCATGTGGAATCAACAGGTTACGGACCGAGATCCCGAGCGGTCTCGGAATCTAAAGGACTTAGGGGTAAAGTCTCGTCCGCAATGGTCTTAGCTTGCGGCGAGCAGCGAGCCAGTGGCAAGTTGGCCGGAGGTCAGGACCAGTGGTCAGGGGCCAGCACACCCATTGCGCTGCTGCCCCACCCTTATCGCGCCCGATTTTGGCGCGATAGGGTGGGCTCATCTAGACACGAAAGGCCCGGGAATTTCCGTGCGGGCACAGGATCGACGTATATCTCTTGTTCGGCCCGGAATGGCAGGATTAAGCAGCGACACATCGGGAGTTTTCGCTTGTGTCCGTAGGTGCGATTGCAGTCCTCCCACCCTATCGCGCCAGAGGCGGGCGCGATAAGGGTGGGGCAGCAGCAGAAGGAATCATGAACTGAAAGAGCGGGCGAGCCCACCCTGCGAGTTGTTAAAGATCGGCCTGCCGGGTCTACCGGCATATACCCTGGTCTTTGGAAACAAAGGATTTAACCAGTTGGTCTACGTGGAACTGCCTGAGCAGAACGGGTTTAGATATGAGGTCTTTGAAACGAAACGGTTTGGCGGCTGGTTGGCCGCCAAGACCCGCGATTTCCTTACTGCGAACATGATGTGTTGCAGATTAACACTGTGGAAGCACGGTTGTCAAGAGAAAAATTCGCTAAATATTCGCCATTGAGTTGGCGTTGGCGCAGCCATGCGGAAAAGCGGGTGGGTCACCCCGTTCCGAAGGACAGGCTCG
Source organism: Terriglobales bacterium (assembly GCA_050746065.1). Lineage (GTDB taxonomy): Bacteria > Acidobacteriota > Terriglobia > Terriglobales > Acidobacteriaceae > CAZXVY01. The sequence continues at coordinate 1,474 of JBOGLL010000090.1, forward strand.
CGATTACGATGCGCGGATACGATGATCATGCCGCTGCTCCAGATGCCGCTGCTCCCAGATGCCGCTGGATGATCGGCTGATTGTAGGGAAAAGGGGACTGATTCCGATTGAGCTGTCGGGCCATGGACCGCGAGTATTCTAGTACTCCCACTCAACGAAAACCGCGTTGAGTGGGGCACCCGCAGCATAGTCAGGCTGGTGGCCCACATCTGCCAACGACGGGCAGATGTGGGGCACCATCCCTACGCACCATCCTACTGCCCGTACGTCTTCACCAGATACGCGCCCAGTTCCTGCTCGAACTCTGCGTAGTTGGAGCCGGTGACGGCGCGCAGCGCCTGTTCGGGCGTTGCGCCGGCGCCGATGCGTTCCAGAATGCTCACCAGGTCCTGCATGCCGTAGCGCTGGCGGATGTATTCCGTAGCGGCCTGCGACTGGGCGTAGGCCATGGAGGCCCGTACTGCGTTTAGAGTTGAGAACTGGCGCTCCAGGGCACGCATGGGGATGTGCTTCTTCTGGGCAAATAATTCGGCGACCGCCCGCGTGCGTTCCAGCGAGCCACCGCCCGCGACCATCTGGGCAATGCCTTCGTGCAGCCATCCCGGGGCGCGACGTCCGCTCAACTCGAAGATGAAGCTGTGCGCCAGTTCGTGCATCAGCGTCCGGGAAAGGTCGGGCGTCATGGATTCCAGCCCCTCCACCGGGATACGCAGCTTCCCATCGTTCACCGCGCCCGACCACGACGGCGCTTGGGTGACGTCGAAGTAGGTCTGGCGGGTGTAGAGCGTAACCACCACGGCATCACGCGGACTCTTGCCCAGTTCGCGCTCGAGCTGCTTGTAGTGTGATTCCAGCGTTTCCAGGATTTCCGAAGTGAAACGCGGAGGCGTCTTGCTGCCCTGGAAGCGCAGCGAGAAGTTCGAGGTCTCGCGCTGGCCGAAAGTGGCCTCGGCGGTGGACTCGCGGTCCGCCTTGGCGAGCCATTGTTCCACCCCGGAGTTCGGCTCGATGCGCAGCGATTCCTTCCAGTTGCGGATGGCCTCGTCGGTGCGATCGAGTTTGTACTGGGTCATGGCCAGCAGGTTCAGAGCATGGGGAGTGTTGGGCGCCAGCTTGACCAGACGCTCGGCTGGAGCGAGGGCTTCGCGGTAGCGCTCCGCACGCAGCAGTGCGGAAACCTGCCAGCTCAGGATGGCGGCGTTCTGCGGAAGGAAGCGATGCGCACGCCCGAAGTATTCGATGGCCTGGTCCAGGTTGCCGCGCTCGGCCTCATAGCGCCCGGCCTCGAAGTAGGCATGAGCGGCTGCGTCCGGGCCCTGACGCTCCGCCTTGGCGAGGTCTTTCGCACTTGGCCCCGGCGCAGGCGAAGCGTTTCCCGACCCGGTGCCCGACTCGCGCCGATTCCCGCGGGAGCCTTTTTCTGCTTCTTCCTCGCCTTCGGCGCCCTTGAAGGACGTGCCGTCGAACACCACGCGCTCCACCCAGGATAGCGGGATGGAGAAAGTGGTCCCGTTCTGCTCGTACTTCAGTGCGCCGTTCTCTTCGCGGACGTTCTGGGCCTCGATCTTGCTGCCTTTTTTCAGATAGATGGTGTCGGCAGGACAAAGCGGCGCCAGCCACAGCAGGAAAATGGTCAGGACGGTACGGCGCACCTTCATAAGAGCGGATTCTCTCACGGAATGGCGACCGGCCCGAAGCCGGGCCGCTTCTTGTTTTGGCGGTTCAGTCGCACGGGCGGGTCGCCCGTGCCTACGAGAGTGGTAGTGGAGCGCATCAGAAGACGGGGCTGAGGGCGGCCGCGTCACGCGAGACGTCGCGTGTCTACGGCGTGCTAGGGGATTCGTGGCGCGGTACCAGGCTGCTGTTTGCACCCTTCGCGCTTCATGAACGCGTCATGCTGCTGCCAGCCCTTTCCGTAGTCGTAGCCCTGGCAGAAGTCGGAGAGTCCCCAGCCACGCTCGACGGCCACTTCTCCCGTCAGGGTATTGAGCTTGATCCGGTAGTTGGGGATGTGCTTCCACGCCAGGCCCCCGCCGACGTTCTCTTTGAAACACGACGCGGCCGTCGCGTTTCAGCACGTATCCGGTGTCTCCCGGGACTTTGATGTGGGGGATGTGCTGCCAGAGATCGAGTATGTTCTCGCCGCGGCGGAAGAACTGGTTGAGGTTGATCAGCGGACTGGTGCCCGCATTCAGCGAATACACCGGGCTCTTGCGCGGGTTCACAAAGACGCGCGCATAGTCCGCCTTCGTGATCTGTAGCGTGTAGGTGAACATGCCGTGGACGCGGTAGTCGCAGTACAGCCAGTAGCCGGTTTTTTCCTGGTAGCGCCGGAAGTGGAAGACCTCGATGGTGCCGTCGCGCGGCGCAACCGCCCACAGCCAGTAGCCTCGCGGCTGGTTGGCCGGGCCACCGATGTTCCTCTTCTCGCGCTGCTGCCAGTCCGGCGGTTTGCCCGAGATCCAATCGGGCGCCGAGAGCAGCCAGTCGCCGCTCTGGCCGTCGAGACACTTCTTCTCGCCGGGATTCAGCCACGAGCCCCCACGGTCGTACTGCGGACGCTCTTCACGCTCTCCGTAGTACTCGGCATAGATGCGGTACTCGCTGGTGTTGTGCACGCAGGACGCTGTGGCCGGTATCGCGCTCGCGCCCAGGACGAGCGCCATCGCGAGAACCCAGATGTATCGTTTCATCACCGGACATCGACTCCCGGCAGCGGTGAATGAGGAGGGCTAGGCAGACGTTATTGTAAGGCCGTTGCGCCGCCGCGGCCGCTATGAACCTGCAAGGAAGGGCAAACTTTCTTCCCCTCGGTGTTTCCTCTTGGTCTCTTTCCTGTGCCTGCGGTAGATTCGCATACCATTCGTTCCGGATTCCACATGCTGGTTCCACAAGCGAAGTTCTTGGAATTCCTCGCGGCCGAAGCAGAGAAATATCCCAATTTCCACCTGGTGATGGGCGTCAAGGTGGAGGGCCTCGAAACAGTACACGTTCACGATCGGCCTGAAAAAACTTGAAGCCCTCCTTCCCGCTTTGAGGCAGGAAGGAGGGCGCAGTAGCTGGCGGACCTGTAAGTTGAGGCGTTTGCGCGGCGTCTGAGCCGCGCGCCGAA
>JBOGLL010000091.1:0-13606 GCA_050746065.1 Terriglobales bacterium
GGGTCATTCTGGGTGGCCAGTTCGAGGCGGCGGGAGATGCGATGGACGTGCGTGCCCACCACCACGCCCACGGCCCTCTTGAACCAAGTGCCCAGGACCACGTTGGCCGTCTTGCGGGCAACGCCGGGTAAGGTGAGCAGGCGCTCCATGTCGTCGGGCACCTCACCGCCAAACTCGCTCACCAAACGCTGGGCCGCACCCACGATGGACTTCGACTTGTTGCGGAAAAATCCGGTGGAGCGGATATCGGGCTGAAGTTCTTCCGGCTTGAGCGCGGCAAAATGGCGCACGGTCGGATACTTGGCAAACAGGCCGGGGGTGACCATGTTCACCCGCTGGTCGGTGCATTGCGCGGAGAGAATCGTGGCAACGAGGAGATGCCAGGCGCTCTGATGCTGGAGTGCGCAAGTGACGCCGGGATAGAGTTCGTCGAGGCGCTTCAGGATTTCTGTAATGCGCTCTGGCGCGAGCGGGTTGTAGGCCGATGCCCGCGGCTGACCAGGCTTTGCCTTCCTTGCCGTAGGCCCAGCCTTCGCCGGGGCAGCGGTAATCCTGCTGCTCTTGGCGAATCGTCGCCCAGGCAGCGGCTTGGCAGATGTACCTACTGGCTTTGCGGGGAGTCCGCGGGGGCGCCGGGTGCCTTCCTGGCGTCCGCTGCGCGAGGGCTGGCGGGTTTGCATTCCGCGCGGCATCTCGAAGCTCCGTTACAATTGTAATGCGTTGCTTGAGGCTACGATGGCATCCAGCAAACTCCAGGTCCACGCTGCGCACGGCGAACTACCGGCGGTGCCGCTGACGGTGGAGGGCCTCAGCGTCCTGCATCAAATGTTGCGCTTCCGCTGGGGAGCGTGGCGGGCCCTGGCGACCTCCGAAAGGGAAGCGATGGCCGCCGAAGCCGCCGACGCGCTTGCGGGCATGGAGCGCGAGAAAAGCGCGCTCTATGCTCTGCTGGGACACAAGGGCGACCTGATGGTCGTCCATTTCCGCGATTCCTTCGCGCAGCTCAAAGAGGCGGAACTGGCGCTCTCACGCTTGCGGATCTGGGACTACCTCGAACCCGCGAGCTCGTACTTGTCCGTGATCGAGCTGGGACTCTACGAATCCACGATGAAAGTCTACGGCGAGCTCCGGGGACAGGGCGTGGAGCCACATTCCGCGGAGTGGAAGCAGGTGGCGGAGGAAGTCGTCCGGCGGCAAAAGGAAGCGATGCGTCCGCGGCTGGAGATGGAGATCCCCGGGTCGCGCTATCTGTGCTTTTACCCGATGAACCGACGCCGGGGCGAAGAGAAGAACTGGTACACACTGCCCATAGAGGAACGCGCGCGCCAGCTCGAGGAGCACGGCACGGTGGGGCGGCGATATGCGGGCGCGGTACGGCAGATCATCACCGGGTCCATCGGTTTCGACGACAGGGAATGGGGCGTGGACCTGTTTGCCGACGATCCGCTGGTGTTCAAGAAGCTGATTTACGAGATGCGCTTCGACGAGGTCAGCGCGGTGTACGCTGAATTCGGAACTTTCTACGTGGGAGTGCGTTTTCCGGCACTGAAGCTGGGCGAGTGGCTGAGCGGGAAACTGCCTGATTTGGCGGCGGTGAAATAGCCGTCGCTAACCTGTTCGCGCCATCGGGGCCGATCGGTTGACGCGCTGCCCGCCCGTGGGTAGTCTGGAGCGGCGATGTCGGTGAAGTCCATCCAACTCGGCCAGGTGTGGAGAAACAACTCCGACGGTAAGAATTATCTGGTCACCAAGCTCTACAGCGAACTGTTCACCCAGTACGCCATGCTGCGGCAGGCGGATGCCCAGGCCGCCCTCGTGCCGACTGTGCGCGTGAAGGTGGAGAAGTCGACCGATACGGCAACATTGCCCGGATACACCTACGCCCAGGATGCGCAGGATTTCTAGCCCTCCTGTGGCCCTCCCATGATCGCGAAAATCCTCGCCATTCTGAGCGGATTTGTCATTTCGACGATCTCGGCCACCGGATACCTGGGCATCGTGCTGCTGATGGCCATCGAATCCGCCTGCATTCCGCTGCCTTCGGAAGTGATCATGCCGTTCTCCGGCTACCTGGTGTTTACCGGGCGCTTCAATCTGTGGTGGGTGGCCACGGCGGGCGCCATCGGCTGCAACGTGGGCTCGGTGGTAGCGTACGAACTCGGCTACTACGGCGGCCGGCGGCTGGTGATGAAGTATGGGAAGTGGATCCTGCTCAGCCAGACGGACGTGGACTGGGCCGACCGGTTCTTCGCGCGCTATGGATCGGCGGCTGTGTTCATCGGCAGGTTGCTGCCAGTGATTCGGACTTTTATTGCACTGCCCGCGGGCATCGCGAAGATGCCGCGGGTGCCGTTTCATGTCTACACGTTCGCCGGATCCTGGCCGTGGTGTTTTGTGCTCGCCTGGCTGGGGATGAAGGCGGGCGAGAACTGGCGCTACCTGGGTAAATACTTCCACCAGTTCGACGTGGTGATCGGGGCGGGGCTGCTCATCGGAGGCATCTGGTTCGTGTGGTCGCATGTGAAACATCGGGTGAGGTCGCCGGGGAGTTGAGGCTCCCAGCGCGAACGGCGTTTGCAAAGCCTCTTGCGATACGAGAAGATAAGTGGTTCTCCTTACATCTTTAGGAAATCCAGAAGCAGGGGACTCATGGCAAAAGGAAAGGCACGCGCACGGTCGGCTGCCGGCACGTCCGGCGACATCGGTAAGGCGAAGGGCAAGCTGGGCATCATGATTCCCGGCATGGGAGCGGTGGCCACCACCTTTGTGGCTGGGGTGGAAGCCGTCCGCCGCGGGCTGGGGGAACCGATTGGTTCGGTCACGCAGATGGGTACCATCCGCTTGGGCAAGCGCACCGACGGCCGCTCTCCCCTGATTCAGGACTTCCTGCCCTTGGCCGGGCTGAACGACCTGGTCTTCACCGGATGGGACATTTTCGAAGACGACATGTACGAAGCCGCCCTCAAGGCGGGCGTGCTGGAGCGTTCGCTGCTCGACCGCGTGAAGCCCTTCTTGCAGTCGGTGCAGCCTCGCAAGGCGGTGTTCAACCAGAAGTACGTGAAGAAGCTCGACGGTCCCAACGTCAAGAAGGGCAAGAACAAGCGCGATCTGGCGGAACAGGTGCGGGCCGACATCCGGGAGTTCCGCAAGAAATCAGGCGCGGAGCGGCTGGTGATGATCTGGTGCGGGTCCACGGAGATCTTCCTGAAGCCTACAGATGCCCACGCGTCCATCGCAGCGTTCGAGAAGGCAATGCAGAAGAACGACGAGGCCATCGCTCCCTCGATGATTTACGCCTACGCGGCGCTTTCCGAGGGAGTGCCGTATGCGAATGGCGCCCCCAATCTGACGGTGGACATTCCCGCAATGCAGGAGCTTTCGCGGCGCAATGAGGCGCCCATCTGCGGCAAGGACTTCAAGACCGGGCAGACCCTGCTGAAGACCATCCTGGCGCCGGGATTCAAGGCACGCATGCTGGGACTGAGCGGATGGTTCTCCACCAACATCCTAGGGAACCGCGACGGCGAAGTCCTGGACGACCCGGAATCGTTCAAGACCAAGGAAGAGTCCAAACTATCAGTGCTGGAGCAGATCCTGCAGCCGGAGTTGTATCCCGAGCTCTACGGGAATTTTTATCACAAGGTAAGGATTAACTATTACCCGCCGCGCGGTGATAACAAAGAAGGTTGGGACAACATTGATATCTTCGGATGGCTGGGTTATCCGATGCAGATCAAGGTGGACTTCCTGTGCCGCGACTCGATTCTGGCGGCGCCCATCGTGCTCGACCTGGTGCTGTTCCTGGACCTGGCGCAGCGTTCCTCGCAACTGCGCGGGAAGGGAATCCAGGAGTGGCTGAGTTTCTTCTTTAAGTCGCCGATGACCCCCGCAGGGCTATACCCGGAGCACGATCTATTCATCCAGTCGATGAAGCTAAAAAACACGCTGCGCCACCTGAAGGGCGAACCGCTGATCACGCACCTGGGGCTGGATTACTACGACTAGGCCTTTGTCGCGCCCTCCCTTGCCGGCTCACTGACGTTCGCCGCCGGTCGGGCGCGCCGTCTGACTGCAGTCTACCCAGGGCTAACGAATGCCGCCCCGCAAAGCGGGGCTGGTTCTTCGTGGTCTTGAGCGGCATTCCTCATTCGAATGGCAGTCGTGAGACTGAACCCCGATCAACCGAACTGCGTTTGGGCTGAATCCTGCTAGCTTGGCGGCTTGGTGAGCATGAAGTTCTTTACTGCGATCTGGTTGGGGCGGCTGCCGACCGGAACCAGCGTAAGCAGGCTCAGGGTACGAACATCGGCTTCGCGGCGGCGGTCGCGCACCATGTGGCTCTTGACGATGGCCAGGTCACCCGACTGCGAGTTCACCACCAGCAGATAGTCCACCCGGTCCTTGTCCGACGTACCTTCCAGCTCATTGGGTCGCGGATGCGCCAGCGCCAGCGCATCGGGCTTGCTGCCCACCCGGGCCGTGGTGACAAGCCTTCCCGCGTTGATATCGAAAAGCGCCACGGCGTCCGAGCCGAAGTTGCTCACGTAGAGCAGCGCATTGTCGCGGCTCACCAGGCCGCGCACGGGATTGGTTCCCATGAGGTAACTGCCGCCGACTTCATTGGTGGTGGTAGTAATGGCGGAGACCGTGTTGGAGTCGAAGTTGCTTACGAAGAGCTGGCCGCCATCAGGCTTCAGCGCGAGGTGGATGGGAGTTTTGCCGACGTCGAGCAAGGCCAGCAGGTTGTCGGTCTTCAGGTCCACCGCTGCCACCTGATTGGAGCCGGTACAAGCAATGAAGGCCTTGCTGGAGTCGGGGAGGATCGCGATCTCTTCCGGGTTGGGGCAGAGTGGTAGCCTCGTGCGGATCGCAAGCTTTTCGGCATCGAGAATGGCGGCGGCAGCCTCGCCGCGCAGGGAGACGACGACAAGTTTTCCGTCCGGTGAGACGCGCGCCAGGCCGGGCGTGGCCCCAACCGGAATCGTCGCGACGACCGAGCGTTTTTCGAGATCAAGCACGGAGAGGCTGCCTGAGCCCGAGTTGGCTACATAAGCGCGGCGACCGTCGGCGGAGACGTCGATGAAAAACGGCCGGTCGTGTAGGCCGATGGTGGCGACAACGCGGTTGGTTTCGGCGTCGATCACGCTGACGTTGTCGGAGCCGGTGTTAACGACGTAGACCTCGTTCTTCGCGGGATTGGCGGCGATGCCGGTGGGATTCTTCCCCACGGGGATGGTGTGTGCGGCGCGAAAGGTCAGCAGGTCCACCACAGTCACGGTGTCGCTGCCGCCGTTGGTGACGTAGGCGTATTCGCGATACTCAGGCGGATAGTCAGAGGGCTCCGGGCGGCAGCCGGAAACGGCCAGCAGGGCGCTGGTCAGACAGAACGCGGCGAATCGGATACGGATCACTTAGCGCGTGGCAGCGGGTTGAGTGGCGTCCGCGGCCGCCGGGACGCTGCGGTGGACGACGGCGGCGATCTGGCGAATCTCCGACATGAGTTGATCGAACTGGTCGGGATAGAGTGACTGCATGCCGTCAGAGAGTGCGCGGTCGGGGTTGGGATGCACTTCGACCAGCAGGCCATCCGCACCCACCGCAACCGAGGCGCGGGCCATGGGCGTGACCTTGTTGCGCCGACCCGTGCCGTGGCTCGGGTCTACGACAATGGGCAGGTGGCTCAGGCGCTCGACCGCCGGGACGACGCTCAGGTCGAGAGTGTTGCGGGTGTGATCGGCGAAGGTGCGCACGCCGCGCTCACACAGGACCACGTTGTAGTTGCCTTCGCTCATCACGTACTCGGCGGCCATCAGGAATTCTTCCAGTGTGGCCGCCATGCCGCGCTTGAGCAGGACGGGCTTTTTGGAGCGGCCGGCACGCTTGAGCAGGGAGAAGTTCTGCATGTTGCGGGCGCCGATCTGGATGACGTCGGCATACTCTTCGACCAGGTCCAGCGACTCGCTGTCCACGGCCTCGGTGACGATCTTCATCCCGAATCGTTCGCGCACTTCGGCCATGATGCGCAGACCTTCTTCGCCCAGTCCCTGAAACGAGTAGGGTGAGGTGCGCGGCTTGTAAGCGCCGCCGCGAAAGAACTGGGCGCCGGCACGGCGGACGCGGGCGGCCACTTCCAGGGCCTGCTCCCGGCTTTCGATCGCGCAGGGGCCGGCCATGATGGCCAGTTCGCTACCCCCGATACTGACCTCGCTTGGGGGAAAATGGATAACGGTGTCGTCTTCCTTGATGTCGCGGCTGACGAGTTTGTAGGGCTGGGTGACGCGGATGACTTCCGCGACCCCAGCCATCTCTTCCAGCGCGCCCACACCCGGGGTTACCTGGCCAATGACGCCGATGGCGATGCGCGAGGTGCCCGTCATGGGATGGGCGCGCAGGCCGAGGGAAGCGACTTTTTCGCACACGGCACGCACCTGATCTTCGGTGGCGTGCGAGTGCATGACGACCAGCATGGTGGGGCTCTCTGGTGAATCAGTCTAAATGGAAAGTGCCGGGGGCGACAACGTCCGTGCGGCTAAGTGAACGGGTCGTAAGGTGCAGACATTACAGGAGATTTGTAGAATTCGCCGGCGGACGAACTGTTCCCGTTGCCGGTTTCGACAGTTGTGAGCGAAGATGGAGGGCGGCGTACCATCGCTTGAAAGCACAGGAATGAACGACGAAACCAAGACGGCACCGGCCTCGCGTCCTGAACGCTACGATCCCCAAACCATCGAGCCCAAGTGGCTGGCGCGGTGGGAGAAGGACGAGTCACTCTATAGCGCGGAGCCCGCCGGTTCGGCGCGCCCCAAGTACTACGTCCTGGAAATGCTGCCTTACCCCTCGGGCACTCTGCACATGGGACACGTGCGCAACTACTCCATCGGCGATGCGCTCACGCGCCAGCGATGGATGCGGGGCTACAACGTGCTCCATCCCATGGGCTGGGATGCGTTCGGACTTCCGGCAGAGAACGCCGCCATCGAGAACAACGTCCCGCCCAAGCAGTGGACGCTGGGCAACATTGCCCACATGAAGGCCCAGATGAAGCGGCTGGGCTATGCCTACGACTGGTCCACCGAGGTCACGTCCTGCCTGCCGGAGTACTACCGCTGGAACCAGTGGTTCTTCCTCAAGATGTACGAGCGCGGGCTGGCTTACCGGAAGAAGAGCCGGGTGAACTGGTGTCCGAAATGCGCGACCGTGCTGGCCAACGAGCAGGTAGAGGGCGGGGTGTGCTGGCGCCATGGCGACACGCAGGTGGAACAGCGCGAGCTGGAGCAGTGGTTCCTGCGCACCACCAGCTACTCAGACGAACTGCTGCGCGATCTGGACCATCTGCCCGAGTGGCCGGAAAAAGTGCGGGTGATGCAGCGCAACTGGATCGGGCGCAGTGAGGGCGCGTCGGTCGACTTCAAGCTGGCGGGGCCAACGGGCAAGGCCGGCAGCACGATTACGGTGTTCACCACCCGCGTGGACACCATCTACGGAGCAACCTCGGTGCAGCTCGCGCCGCAGCATCCGATGGTTGCAGACCTGGTGGCGGACGATGCCGGCCTGGCGCAAAAGGTGAGCGGCCTCATTGCCGAGCAGCGCAAGGCAGCCGAAGTCGGGGACGTGGGCGCCATTGAAAAGCATGGCGTCTTCACCGGCCGTTACGCGGTGAATCCCTACAACGGCGAGCAGATTCCCATCTGGGTCGCCAACTACATCCTGATGGACTATGGCACGGGAGCGATCATGTCCGTGCCGGCGCACGACGAGCGCGATTTTGAATTCGCCCAGAAGTATGGCCTGGAGATCCGGGTGGTCATCGAGCCGCGGGCTGAGGGACCGGCGCAGGAAGGGAAGTCGCCGGAAGAACTCGTGCCGTTCACCAGCCTGGAGAGCGTGTTGGTCAATTCCGGAGAGTTCAGCGGGCTCTCGTGCAGGGAAGCGCTGCGCAAGATGACGGAGCACGCGGAGCGACACGGCTTTGGGAAGGCTACGGTCACCTATCGTCTGAAGGACTGGGGCATCTCCCGGCAGCGCTACTGGGGAACGCCGATCCCCATGCTCTACTGCGAGCGCTGCGGCATCGTCCCGGTGCCGGAGAAGGACTTGCCGGTGGTGTTGCCCGACAACGTTGATATCACGTTGCAGGGCGGATCCCCGCTGGCGCGCGTGCCTGAATTCCTGAACGCAGTGTGTCCGAAATGTGGCGGGCCGGCCCGGCGCGAGACCGACACCATGGACACCTTTGTGGATTCGTCCTGGTACTTCTATCGCTACACCAATGCCCGGCTGGCGACAGCTCCGCTCGACACACAGACCATTGATTACTGGTTTCCCATTGACCAGTACATCGGGGGCGTGGAGCACGCCATCCTGCACCTGATCTATTCGCGGTTCTGGACCAAGGTGATGCGCGACATGGGGCTGGTGCACAACGCGGAGCCGGTGGAACGTCTGTTCACACAGGGAATGGTGATCAAAGACGGCGCCAAGATGTCGAAGAGCCTGGGCAACGTGGTCTCGCCCGACGACATGGTGGCAAGGTACGGCGCCGACAGCGCGCGCCTTTACGTGTTGTTTGCGGCGCCGCCCGACCGCGATCTCGACTGGAAGACCGAAGGCGTGGAGGGAATCTACCGCTTCCTGGGGCGCGTGTACCGTATTGTGAACCGGCACGCGGAGCAAGCCAGAACGGCAGAGACGTTGCAAGCAACGTCTCTAGAGGGAGAGGCACGAGCACTGCAGCGCAAGCTGCACCAGACCATCCGCAGGGTGAGCAACGACTTCGAGGGGCGCTGGCACTTCAACACGTCCATCGCAGCCATCATGGAGCTGGTGAATGCGCTGCACGGCGCCGAAGACGTCATCGCTCGGGATGAACTTCCCGCCCCTCTGCTGAAGGAGACGCTGCGCAACCTGGTGCTGCTGCTGGCTCCCTTTGCGCCTTTCCTGGCACACGAACTTTGGGAAACGCTGGGTGAGACGTCCGGACTTCTACGCGAGAAGTGGCCCGTCTACGATGCGGAACTGGCGCGCGAGGAAGAGATCGAAATGGCTATCCAGGTGAACGGAAAGGTGCGCAGCCACATGCGCGTTGCCGTGGACATCACCGAGGAAAACGCCCGCGAGCGCGCCCTGGCCGACGAGAAAGTGCGTGCCGCTCTCGATGGAAAGCGGGTGGTGAAGGCAATCGTAGTACCCGGCAAGCTGGTGAATTTGGTTGTGAAGTGAATGGAGCAAGGGCCACAGCACGCCCCATCCCTCGCCGGCCGGGCCTTCCTGGCCGTGGTGCTGAGCATCGGCTTCTATGTGCTGGCAGTGGTCGTGGCGGTAGTGCTGTTCTGGATCCCCTATGCGGAGTGGCAGTACGCGCACCGCCTGCACATCAAGCTGGCTGTGGTGTGCGTGCTGGGAGGACTCGCGGTCTTGTGGTCCATCCTGCCGCGAGTGGACCGCTTTCAGGCACCAGGTTCGGAACTGAAAGCAGCCGAGCACCCAAAGCTTTTCCGCGAAATCCAAGACATTGCACGAGTCACCGGCCAGACAACGCCGGCGAACGTCTATCTCGTCCCTGAGGTGAACGCCTGGGTGGCGCAGCGTGGCGGGCTGCTTGGCCTTGGCAGTCATCGCGTGATGGGCCTGGGCCTGCCCCTGCTGCAGGTGCTGAACATCTCCCAGCTTCGCGCCGTCCTGGCGCATGAGTTCGGGCATTTCCACGGCGGCGACACCATGCTGGGGCCCTGGATCTACAAGACGCGCAATGCGATCCGCCGAACCGTGTGGACGCTCTCCGACGAAGGCGGCCAAGCAACCCTGCTCTCTCTGCCGTTCCTGTGGTACTCGAACCTGTTCCTAGGGGTGACGCAGGCGATTTCCCGACGTCAGGAGCTGGCGGCTGACCAGTTGGCGGCACGCACGGTGGGTGCACAGCACATGATCGAGGGACTGAGAGTCGTTCACGCCACCGGCCCTCTGGCCGACTCCTACTGGCAAGGGGAGGTGGCGGTGGTGGTGGACTCCGGGTATCGCCCGCCGCTGGCCCAGGGGTTCTCGCATTTCATGAACTCTGACCTGATCCGCAAGGAAACCGATGCACTGGTGGAAGCACAGGCGCGAACTCGCAAGGGAGACAAATACGACAGCCATCCGCCGCTGGGAGAACGCATTGATCAGCTCACTGGGCTGCCAGGCGGCGGAGGTGCGTCGTGCGCGGAGCCGGCGATCAGCCTGCTCGACACGCCTGAATCCGCTGAGCGAGAGCTTCTGGAGCACCTCCTGGGCGAGGAACGCGCCCGGGCGCTCAAGCCCCTGCGCTGGGAGGATTCGGGCGAGCAGGTGTGGATCCCGCGCTGGCGGTCGGCGGTGAGCGAAGCGCGTGACAGGCTGCGTGGCCTCACTCCCGCGATGCTTCCCGAGGCCTTGCCGCGGTTCTCCGCATTCCTGGGATACCGGGAGGGAATGCCGGCCGCTGAGGAAGTGCAGAAACACCTTCGCGATGCACAGGTGGTAAGCTGCGGACTGGCCCTGGCTCTGCATCAGGCAGGACACCCGTTGCGCTGCCTGCCCGGAGGATTGTTCTTTGAGTGCGACGGGCAGCGCCTGGATCCATTTGCCGTCCTGCGCGAGCTATACGGCGGCAAGCTGAGTGCAGAGGAGTGGAAGGCATCCTGTGTGCAGTTGCGAATCGCCGACCTTCGGCTGGAAAACCTGGTGAGCTAGCCGGCATGGCGCGGGGATCTCCATTTCGTTTCGGGATGCGACGGGCAGCGCGCGACCCTTTGCTGGTGCTGGCGGAAATCGGATGGCGCTGGACGTTTGGCGCGGCCGCGCTGGCCATCAGCATTTACGCCCTGGGAAGACTGGTGGCCACCACCCACCTTACAGAAGGCGACCTGCTCTCTCTGCGCAGCGGTATTCCCGTGCTGGTCGCCGATGTGGTGGCACACATCCTGGAGGACGCAGGACCGCGGCTGGGAATCGCGGCGGCCATCGTGCTGCCGGCGGTGGCCGTTCTATGGGCGTTTGCTTCTGCCACCGGACGCGCGGCGACGCTGAAGGCGCTGTTCGGCAAGAACACGGTCCCGATGCGGGCGATGTTTGGGCTCAGCTTCCTGCGGGCAGGCGTGGCGCTGGCGGGCGGGCTGGCGTGGGTGGGTGCATTCATCGTCGCCGGGCGAGTTGCCGTCCGCGGCGAGGAGTACAGCCCGGGCGCATTCCTGGTGGTCTTCCTGTCGCTGAGCTTCCTGGTCAGCCTGGCGTGGGCAGTGCTGAACTGGTACCTCTTGCTGGCGCCCCTGTTCGTTGTGCGCGACGGACGCGACAGCTTGAGCTCGATTGCCGAGGCAGCGCGGGCCGTTCGCCAGAACCGGAATGCGTTCTCGTCGGTGAGCATTGTGTTTGCCTTTCTGCACCTGTTTGCCTTCGTATCGGGCACGATGCTGGCCCTGATGCCGCTAGGCCTCGTAGGACTGCTGCGCAGCGAGATCGTGCTTGCGCTCATTGGCCTGGTCACTCTGGGCTATTTTGCCTTTGCCGCCTTCCTGTACATCGCCCGGCTTGCGGCCTACGTACGAATCGTGATGGACGGCGACCCATCTTCGACCGAAACGATTCGGCCGTCCTTTGCGGGCGAGCAGCCAGAAGCCGGATCCGTGGCCGACACAGGGATCCAAAGTGCGGCGGGCTGAGCGGCACGCAAACAATACCGATTGCCTGGGCACAGAGTTTCTGAGAGACTGGTGCATGGAACCCAACTCCATCGTCATCCTCGACTTTGGATCGCAGTACACGCAGCTCATCGCACGCCGCATCCGCGAACAGAACGTCTTCTCGGTAGTCCTTCCGTGCACGGCATCGCTGGAAGAAGTACGCGGGTACGCGCCGGCAGGGATCATCCTGTCGGGCGGGCCGTTCTCCGTCTATGACCCCGAGGCGCCTCCGGCCGACGACCGTGTAATGGAGATGGGAAAACCGGTGCTGGGCATCTGCTATGGACTGCAGTTCCTGGCGCACAAGCTGGGCGGGAAGGTGAGCTCCGCTCCCAAGCGGGAATACGGGCGGGCGGAGGTGGAAATCAGCAACGGCTCCGGACTTTTGTTCCAGGGCATCCCGCGCAAGCTGACGGTGTGGATGTCACACGGGGACGAAGCGCTGGAACTACCCTCCGGATTCCGGCAGATTGCGCGGTCGGACAACGCGGTGGCCGCCATCGAGAACCCGGAGCGGCGCATGTGGGCGGTGCAGTTCCATCCGGAGGTGCACCACACACCACAAGGCAAGGACATCCTGCGCAACTTCGTTTTCGGAATCTGTGGAGCCAAGGCCGATTGGACGCCGCAACATTTCATCGACTCGACGGTGGCCCAGGTGCGGGCGACCGTGGGGGAACACGGGCGCGCCATTTGTGCGCTTTCGGGCGGCGTGGATTCGTCGGTAGCGGCCACGCTGGTGCATCGCGCCATCGGCGAGCGACTGACCTGCATCTTCGTGAACAACGGCGTGCTGCGCAAGAACGAGTTCGCCAAGGTGGAACAGAACCTGCGCAACAAGCTGGGACTGAACCTGGATGCGGTGGATGCCTCGGCGCGCTTCCTGCCGAAACTAGCTAGCGTGACCGACCCGGAGCAGAAGCGGCGCATCATCGGCAATGAGTTCATCGCTGTGTTTGAGGAGGAGGCGCTGCGGATCGAGCGCGAGGCCGGGCACGTGGAGTGGCTGGTGCAGGGAACACTGTATCCGGATGTGATCGAGTCGCGATCAGTGCGCGGGCCGTCACAGACCATCAAGACCCACCACAACGTAGGTGGGCTACCGGAGAAGATGAAGCTGAAACTCATTGAGCCACTCAAAGACCTGTTCAAGGACGAAGTGCGGCGCATCGGTCGGGACCTGGCGGTGCCCGAGGAGCTGCTGCAGCGCCAGCCTTTTCCGGGCCCGGGTCTGGCGGTGCGTATCCTGGGCGAAGTGACGCCGGAGCGAATCGCCATCCTGCAGGAAGCCGATGACATCGTGGTCACGGAAATCAAGAAGGCCGGGTGGTACAACAAGGTGTGGCAGTCGTTTGCGGTGCTGCTGCCAGTGAGGTCGGTGGGGGTGATGGGGGACCAGCGTACCTACGCCTACACCTGCGCCATCCGTTGCGTACACTCCGAAGACGGCATGACCGCCGATTGGGTCGAGCTGCCCTACGACGTGCTGAAGACCATCTCCAGCCGCCTGGTGAACGAAGTGCAGGGAATCAACCGGGTGGTGTATGACGTTTCATCCAAGCCGCCCAGCACGATCGAGTGGGAATGAAAGAATTGGTAATTTGTAATTTGTAATTTGTAATTTGCATTTTGTAATTGATGGCTCCGATTCACCCCGCGATTTTACGGTAGTCGTCGAACTTTTCCAGGAAGCGATCCACATCCGCGCGTGCGAGGTAGTAGGGGGTGGAGACGCGCAGGCGTGAGGGTGCGCCGCCGCGGATGCGGATTTTGTGTGTCTTCCACAGCCACTTCTCCAGTTCCACAATCTGAACCGGCGCCACGTTATAAGTGGAGATGGCACAGCGCAGGACAGGGTCGGGCGAAGTCCAGGATTCGACGCCGCGCTTGACCAACTCGCCGTGGACGTA